>NZ_JCALDN010000020.1:0-80399 GCF_059812885.1 Mycobacterium sp. NGS33
GGCGTTCGACGTCTTGGCCTGGCCGCGCACCCGGTCGATGACCTGCGCGACGTCGTCCCAGCCGACCCACCCGGCCAGCTGGCGGGCGTACTCGTCGCGCAGCGTGGGGTCCTTGATCTGGCTCACCATCGGCACGCAGCGGCGCAGCGCGGCGACCCGGCCCTCGGCGCTGTCCAGGTCCATTTCGGCGAGCGCCGAACGGATCGCGAACTCGAACAGCGGCGTTCGCCGCGCCACCAGATCGCGCAGCGCCCCGTCGCCGGACTTCAGCCGCAGATCACAGGGATCCATGCCGTCGGGCGCGACGGCCACGAACGACTGCCCCGCCAGGTTCTGCTCGCCGCCGAAGGCCTTGAGCGCGGCGGCCCGCCCGGCCGCGTCGCCGTCGAACACGTAGATCAGTTCGCCGCGAAAGAAACTATCGTCCATCATCAGCCGGCGCAGCATCGACAGGTGTTCGTCGCCGAACGCGGTGCCGCACGACGCCACCGCCGTGGTGACCCCGGCCAGGTGCATCGCCATCACGTCGGTGTAGCCCTCGACGACGACGGCCTGATGCCCCTTGGCGATGTCGCGTTTGGCCAAGTCGATGCCGAACATCACGTTCGACTTCTTGTACAGCAGCGTCTCGGGCGTATTGATGTACTTGGCTTCCATCGGATCGTCGTCGAAGAGCCGCCGGGCGCCGAAGCCGATCACCTCGCCGGCAGAACTGCGGATGGGCCACAGCAACCGGCGATGGAAGCGGTCCATCGGGCCGCGGCGCCCCTGCCGTGACAGGCCGGCCGCTTCCAGCTCCTTGAACTCGAATCCCTTGCGCACCAAGTGCTTTGTCAGCGAGTCCCAGCCCGAGGGCGCGAAGCCGCATCCGAAGCGACGGGCCGCCTCGGCGTCGAAGTTCCGCTCGGTCAGGTACTGGCGGGCCGGTGCGGCCTCCGCGGATTCCAGCGCCGCCGCATAGAACTCCGCCGCGGCCGCGTTGGCCGCGACGAGCCGGCTGCGACTACCGCGGTCGCGCTGCACGCTGGTCGCCGGGCCGGAGTAGTTGATGGTGTGGCCGATCCGGTCGGCGAGCAGTTCGACGGCCTCGACGAAGCTGACGTGTTCGATCTTCTGGATGAACGCGTACACGTCGCCGCCCTCACCACAGCCGAAGCAGTGAAAGTGACCGTGGTTGGGGCGGACGTGGAAGGACGGCGACTTCTCGTCGTGAAACGGACACAGGCCCTTGAGCGAATCGGCGCCGGCACGCCGCAATTGGACGTAGTCGCCGACGACTTCGTCGATGCGCACCCGGTCGCGGATGGCGGCGATGTCGCGATCGGGGATCCGGCCCCGACCCCGGGCACGGCCATCGCCCTCCGCGCGTGAACCTGCCGGGCTTGACATCGGCTCAGTCTAAGTCGCGACGGCGGACGCTAGCCGGTACCGATGACACCGCAGGCGATCCGGTCCATCGCGTTCTCGGTGTCCTGGGCGCCGTGCAGCATCAGCGCGGTCTTGTTGCCCGCCAGCAGGTCGTCCCGGTTGAACGAATCGGTGGTGGTGACCAGGTACGCCGAGCCGTCCTGACGGACCTCGAGCGAGGCCAGGTCGCCACTTTCGGGCTTACCGGTGTGTCCGGGGGCCTGGTAGTGACCGCCGGCGGACAAGAAGTTGCCGGGCGCACCGCCGGTGGGGGCCACCGAGTTGGGCTCGCACTTGCCGATCTCGTGCACGTGCAGGCCGTGGATACCGGGCGCCAGGATGCCGGGCGCCACCGTCTTCACCGTCACGGTCACGTATCCGCCGGTGAAGTCGAAGGTCGCGGTGGCCGCCGAACGGCCATCGGGCGTCTTCAGTTCCGCGCTGAGCGAGCCGGCCGCGGGCGCCGGGGTCGTCGCCTCGCCGGAGGACGTCGGGGCGGCACTTTTCACCGGAGGGGTGGTGCCCGGCTGGGTGCTCGCGTGCTGCGGTGAACTGCAGGCGGTCATGGCGACGACGGGGAGCCCCATCAAGAAGGAGGCCACAAAGGGCGAGCCGCTGAATTTCGTCATGTCGGGCAGCCTAACTCGCCGCGGCCCCGCCGATTCCCGGACCGGACGACTTGGTGCCAACCGGTGACTACGGACCGGCCTGGCGGGTGTCGATCCGTTCGAGCCGGCCCTCGGTGTACGAGGCGATCTGGTCGACGATGACGCGCCATCGGGCGGCGTCGTCGGCCGCGGTGTTGAAGGCCGCAGCAAAGAAGGGGTCCAGCGTTCGGGGCGCCCCCGCATACAGCCAGTGCGCCACCCGATGGATGCGTTCACGCTGCCCGGCTTGCGTTTCCTGATGGCGTGGATCGGACATGATGAACTGCAGCGCCAGGATTTTCAGCAAGGCGACCTCGGCGCGCACCAAGTCGGGGACCTGCAACTGGGCCCGGTAGCGCACCAGCGGGCCCGGACCGGCCGCCGCACGCGTCGTGGCGACGGCGGCCGAGGCGAACCTGCCGACCAGTTCACTGGTCAACCTCTTGAGCGCCACCGAAGCCGCGAGCGTGGCGTCGTACTTGCCGACGGCGGCGACGACGGGCAGAGCGGAGAGCCGTCGCGCCGCCGCCATGAAGTCGTCGGCGCGCACCCGCGAGAATTCGGTCTCGCCCAATCGGGCCAGCGCGGCGGCCTCGTCTTCGTCGGCGAGCACCCGCAGGTCGATGCGTTGGGACACCACACCGTCCTCGACGTCGTGCACCGAATACGCCACATCGTCGGCCCAGTCCATGACCTGCGCTTCCAGGCACATCCGGCCCGGCGGTGCGCCCGCCCGAACCCAGGCTGCCGGCTCGCGGTCGTCGTCGTAAAACCCGAACTTGCGCTGCCCTTCGCCGCGGGGCCACGGGTACTTGGTCACCGCGTCCAGCGACGCGCGCGTCAGGTTCAGCCCCGCGCTATTACCTTGTGCATCAAGGACTTTCGGCTCCAGACTGGTCAGGATCCGGAAGTTCTGGGCGTTGCCCTCGAAGCCGCCGTAGTCCGCCGCGACCTCGTCGAGCGCGCGTTCGCCGTTGTGTCCGTAGGGTGGGTGGCCGATGTCGTGGGCCAGTCCCCCCAGCTCGACCAGGTCGGGGTCGCAGCCCAGCCCGATCGCCATCCCCCGCCCGATCTGCGCGACCTCGAGCGAGTGCGTCAGCCGGGTGCGCGGCGTGTCCCCTTCTCGGGGCCCGACGACCTGGGTCTTGTCGGCCAATCGGCGCAGCGCGGCGCTGTGCAGGACCCGCGCCCGATCGCGGGCGAAGTCGGTGCGGTGCTGCCCCTCGGCGCCCGGCAGGCCCGCAGTCTTGGGCGCTTCGGCCACCCGTCGCTGACGGTCGAAGTCGTCGTAGGGGTCGTGCTGATTCCCGGTCACCGACGCACAGTCTGCCAGGGAATGCCTGCCGAAGTATGGCTCGACTCAAGCGTACTGGCCCGTGTCGCCGCCCGGCTGCGCCTGACCGCCCCACTCCTCAGCAGGCCTACTGGCCTGCATCGTCACGGGGCTAGATTGGCCCTATGCGCACCGCTCGCCTGATCGCCGTGATCGCGGCGATCCTCACGGTCGGCTTCGGCGGCGGCCTGCTGCTCGCGCCCGGCGCCGGCGCGCAACCACCGTTCCGGTTGGCCGACTACATCACCGACAACGCGGGGGCCCTGTCGGATTCCGGGCGCGCGGCGGTCACGTCGGCGCTCGACAAGCTGTACACCGACCGGCACATCCGGCTGTGGGTCGTCTACGTCGACAACTTTTCCGGGCAGAGCGCGACCGGGTGGGCACAGCGCACGGTGACCAGCAGCGACCTGGGCGCCTACGACGCGATACTGGCCGTCGGCACCAACAGTCGTGAATACGCCTTCCTGGTGCCCTCAACGATCAAGAGCGTCACCGCTAATCAGGTCGACAAGTTGCGGCGCAACAAGATCGAGCCCGCATTGCACGACGGCGATTGGAGCGGCGCCGCCGTCGCGGCGGCCAACGGGCTCGACACCTCGCCGGATTCGTCGGGCCGGGTCGCACTGCTGGCCGTGCTGGCGGGCATTGTCGTCGCATTGGCAATCCTGTTGCTAGTCATGCGTTATCGCGGCCGGCGGCGCCGCGCCGCCGCGTTGGCGGCGGCACGCCGGGTCGACCCCACCGACGCCGATGCGCTGGCCGCGGTCTCCCCGCAGGCACTCGACGACCTGTCCCGCGAACTGGTGGTCGACGTCGACAACGCGTTACGCACCAGCGCCAACGAATTGGACCTGGCGGTCACGGAATTCGGCGCCGACCGCACCCAGCCGTTCACCCAGGCCGTGACCAACGCGAAAGCCGCTCTGTCCCAAGCCTTCACGATTCGCCAACAACTCGACGACGACACACCCGAGACGCCGGCGCAGCGTCGTGAGCTACTCACCCAGGTGATCGTCTCGGCGGCGCGCGCCGACCGCGAACTGGAGTCGCAAACCGAGGCGTTCGAGAAGCTGCGCGATCTGGTGATCAACGCCCCCACCCGCCTGGACTCACTGACGCAGCGATACGTGGAACTCACGACCCGCATTACGCCGGCCGAACAACGACTTGCCGCGCTGCACAACGACTTCAGCGCGGCTGCACTGACTTCGGTGTCCGGCAATGTGACCGCGGCCAAGGAGCGGCTGGCCTTCGCCGACCGCAACATCACCAGCGCCCGTGAGCTGGCCGTCCAAGCCATCAGCGGGCAGCAGGCCCGCCTGGTCGACGCCGTCCGCGCCGCCGAGTCGGCGCTGGGCCAGGCGCGCGCGCTGCTCGACGCGGTGGACAACGCGGCCAGCGACATTCAGCACGCCATCGACCGGCTGCCATCGGCCATGACCGACATCGAAAACGACATCGAGCGCGCGGACGAACTGCTGCGAAAGACACCGAAGGTCAACACCGCGCACACCGGTGATCTGGTCGCCGCGCGCGATGCCGCCATCAGTGCCGTCGAGAGCGCACGAGCCGGCGCTTCCGACGATCCGCTGGGCGCCTTCGGTCAACTGACCAAGGCCGACGCCGGCCTCAACGGGCTCCTGGCCACCCTGGCCCAGGAGCAGGCCGCCGCCGAGCGGCTGAACCGGTCGTTGGAGCAGGCGTTGTTCACCGCGCAGTCGCGGATGCGTGCGGTGTCGGACTACATCGACACCCGCCGGGGCAGCATCGGTCCCGAAGCGCGCACCCGGCTCGCCGAAGCCAGACGGCATCTACAGGCCGCGGAGGACAAACGATCGACGCTGCCCACCGAGGCGATCGCACATGCCAACGCGGCGTCGACGCTGGCCGCCACCGCCCAGTCTCTGGCCAACGACGACGTGCAACTGGCGCAGCGGGCCTACGTGGGCCGCGGCGGCAGTGACATGGGTGCGATGCTCGGCGGGATCATCATCGGCAATGTGCTCAGCGGAGGCATGCGGGGCGGATTCGGCGGCTGGAGTCCGACGTCGTTCGGCGGCAGCCCCTCGTCCGGCGGCGGCTTCCTGGGTGGCGGCGGCCGATTCTGAGCGGCGCCTAGCGCCGGCGATCGCGGCGGCTTTGGGTTTCGCCGGTGTCAGCCGGCTGCCGGGGAATGCGGGATCACGCCCGAGCCCCGTGGCACGGTGTCGCCTTCCCACCCGCTCCACACGCCGTCGGCAACCGCGGTCGGGCGGGGCACGTCGGCCGTCTCTTCGGGGGTCTCGGCGCCGGCGTCTGGCTTCGGCGCCCAGTGGTCATAGTCGTCCGGTGGGACGACCACGCCCCACTTGAGTGGAACCGACAGGCCACCGAGCATGCCGGACTCTCCTCGAACTGCCGACACCGTGTCATCCGGCAACGGCGAACCGAGAGGCAATAGCACCCCTGCCCCCTTCCACAGCCGATTAGAGCGTTCGGGCGCTGTGGCGATCTATTTACACCAACCGGTTCACATCGTAAGACAAACTGAAGAAAATATGCGGGAATTGCCAATTTTCTTCTGGTGAGCACATGAGGGACGGGCGGCGCGCGACGCCGGATCCGCGGTCACGGCCACCGGACATCGCCACCCGCCGCGCCGACAACCACATTCGCGCGGGCCGACTCGCGACTTCGCCCGGTGGATCGGGACTCCCACATTCGTTGTGCCGCAACACTTCAGCGCGTGCGGGTGGACGCCGGTCCGAGGACGCCAAGTTTCACACGGGCCGCCTAAATCGGTTTCCTCGCCCCGTTCCTCCGACAAGCGCGCGGACCGGTTGCGGATATTCACTCGACCATTCGGATGAATTCGGCGTTGCGGATCCGACGTTCGTGGCGGCGCATGCCGGGCATAACCAAAAGTATCGAATTCGGGCCGCTTTGCACACTATTCACGTCTGCAACAGCAGCATCGCCGCGCTAGCCCGGACGGTTGCGCGGCACCACCTTGGGACGAGACCTGACCACCTGTGCCCGGGTCCCGCGGTCCTCGCCCTCCGGGGTCTTGTCACCGACCGGCATCGCCGTCATCGGCACGCCACTTCCCGAGGCGCCGGCCCCCACCGCCGCCGTGGCCGGCGCGCCGGAGCTCGCCCCCGACATCGCCGGAGTGGCGACGTAAGCCGGCACCGACCCTTGCCACGCCGCGGGCACCGTCAGCGACCCGACGAACCGCGCGCCGCCGAGGCCCGCGGTCGCAACCCCCAAGGCGCCCAACCCTCCACCGGCCAGCGGCTGCAAGTCCGACAGGGCGGTACCCGCGCTGTGCGGCGCGCTCAGAGGAGCGCTGGCCGCGCCCACCAGCGCCGGCTTGAGTGACGGCGCCAACGCGGGCGCCACCGGTGCCGGCGCCGGGGCGGCACTTTGCGCGAGCGTCACCATGGGTGTCATCAGCGCGGTGGCCGGGTACATTCCGGCCTGCGCCACCGTCGTCAATGTCGCGACCGGAGTCGACGACAGCAACGAGACGGCCGGCGAGAACGCCGAGAACACCGACTGCAGTTGGGAGACGAACGCGGTCCCCAGCGAGGACAGGCCCTGGAAGAACTGCGACGCGAAACTCAGGGGCGCCGTGACCAATCCGGCCAGGCCCGACAGATCCGCGGCGGGTGCGCCACCGCCGAGCGCCGCCGGTGGCACGCTGAATTCCGGCAGCGCCTGCGTCATCGATTGCGCCCCGGCGTGGTAGCCGAGCATCGCGGCGACGTCCTGCGCCCACATCTCGACGTACTCGAGCTCGGTCTGCGCGATCGCCGCCGTGTTCAGGCCCAAAAAGTTCGTCGCGATCAGGACGAGCAGCCGGGCCCGATTGGCCAGCACCGCCGGCAGCGGCACCGTCGCCACCAGTGCGCCCTCGAAAGCCAGCGCCGCGAGGCGCGCCTGCAAGGCCGCCACCTCCGCTTGCGCCGCCGCGATGATCAGCCATTGCACGTAGGGCGCCGCGGCCGCCGTCATCGCCATCGACGACGGCCCCATCCAGGGGCCGGCCGCCAAATCCGACACCACGGTGTTGAATGACGAGGCCGAGGACGACAGGTCGACCGCCAGCCCATCCCACGCCGAGGCCGCCTCGAACAGAGGTCCGGCCCCCGGGCCGCCAACTATCAAGGCCGAGTTGATCTCCGGAGGGAAGAACACAAACGCGGGAATCATGTACAACCCCAACCGACCGAGTCAACGGCTCCTACCCCGGACAGCCGACATCCGCCCGCGGCCATTAGCTATCTACTTATGCCCCAGTGGCGATCCTAAGGCACCCGCACCGCGAAATGCCGGACTTTTACGCAAACCTTATTTCGCGAAATTTGGTGTCGGTGAGCACACATCAGCGGCCGCGCCGGCGGTCAGACGCGCGCCGATGCAACGGGACAGAACAATCTACAAGACGGCCCGGGAGTACGCGATTAACAACCCTTGAGGCGCGCCGCCAGATAATCGGACACGGCATTCATCGGGACCCGCTCCTGGGACATGTCGTCGCGCCGGCGCACCGTCACGGCGTCGTCTTCGAGTGAGTCGAAATCCACCGTCACGCAGAAGGGCGTGCCGATCTCGTCCTGGCGTCGATAACGTCGTCCGATGGCCCCGGCATCGTCGAAATCGATATTCCAGAACTGGCGCAACTCGGCGGCGAGGTCTCGCGCCTTGGGACTCAGGTCGGCGTGCCGGGACAGCGGCAGCACCGCGGCCTTGACCGGGGACAGGCGCGGGTCCAGCCGCAGCACCGTCCGTTTTTCCATCTTGCCCTTGGCGTTCGGGGCTTCGTCCTCGGTGTAGGCGTCGATCAAGAACGCCATGAACGACCGTGTCAGGCCGGCGGCCGGCTCGATCACGTACGGGGTGTACCGGGTGTCGGTCACCTGGTCGTAGAACGACAGGTCGACACCGGAATGCTTTGCATGCGTCGACAAGTCGAAATCCGTGCGGTTGGCGACGCCTTCCAACTCGCCCCACGGGTTACCGGCGAAACCGAACTTGTACTCGATGTCGACCGTGCGATCCGAGTAGTGCGACAGCTTGTCGGCGGGGTGCTCGAATAACCGCAAGTTCTCCGGATCGATACCCAGCCCGACATACCATTGCAGCCGGGTGTCGATCCAGTACTGATGCCATTCCTTGGCGGTCGAGGGCTCGACGAAGAACTCCATTTCCATTTGTTCGAACTCGCGGGTCCGGAAAATGAAGTTGCCCGGGGTGATCTCGTTGCGAAAACTCTTGCCGATCTGACCGATTCCGAAAGGCGGCTTCTTGCGGGCGGTCGTGACCACGTTGGCGAAGTTGACGAAGATGCCCTGCGCGGTCTCCGGGCGCAGATAGTGCAGACCCTCCTCGGTTTCGATCGGACCGAGGTAGGTCTTGAGCATCATGTTGAATTCGCGCGGCTCCGTCCACTGGCCCGGCTCGCCGGTCTCCGGGTCGCGGATGTCGGCCAGACCGTTGGGCGGCGGGTGTCCGTGCTTGGCTTCATAGGCCTCGATGAGATGGTCGGCGCGGTAGCGCTTGTGGGTGATCAGCGACTCGACCAGCGGGTCGTGGAAGACCTCGACGTGGCCGGAGGCCACCCAGACTTGCCGCGGCAAGATGATCGACGAGTCCAGACCCACCACGTCGTCGCGGCCGGTGACCACCGAGCGCCACCACTGCCGTTTGATGTTCTCCTTGAACTCGACGCCCAGCGGGCCGTAGTCCCACGCCGACCGGGTGCCGCCGTAGATCTCCCCCGAGGGAAAGACGAAGCCGCGCCGTTTGGCCAGGTTCACTACGGTGTCGATGACGGACGCCACGGGGTGGTGCACTCCCTTTCCGGGTTTGAGCGGGCACGCGCGGCGCTCGACCGCGGTGCGCAGAGCATCAGTCATGGTAGCGATCGGCGCCGCGGTCTTTGACATGCGTCATCATGCATGTGACAGTGGATGGCAGCCGACAACGATATTCAATGGCGGATACTTTCCCACTACCTGGCACTTCTCGAGGTGATGCCGCTCCATGATGACGTCCCCGTCACCTTCTGCCTCGATGCCGGCCCCCGCCGACGGCGACTCCGACCCGGGTGTGGTCGCCCATGACCACGACGCGCTCGGCGCAGCCGGGCATTCCGCAGGGGCCGCCTATCCCGTGCCGCCGCCGCGGGACATCCTCGATGCCGCCGGCGAGTTGTTGCGCGCGCTGGCCGCGCCGGTGCGCATCGCCATCGTGCTGCAGCTGCGCGAGTCCCATCGCTGCGTCCACGAGCTGGTGGACGCGCTCGGCGTGCCGCAGCCGCTGGTCAGCCAGCACCTGAAGATTCTCAAGGCGGCCGGCGTGGTCACCGGCGAGCGATCCGGCCGCGAAGTGCTCTACCGGCTGGCGGACCACCACCTCGCGCACATCGTGGTGGACGCCGTCGCGCACGCCAGTGAGGAGCCGCGCCAATGACCGGAACCAGCGTCCGCTCCACCCGGCAGCGGGCCGCGATCTCCACGCTGCTGGAGACGCTCGACGAGTTCCGCTCGGCCCAAGAGCTGCACGACGAGCTGCGCCGCCGCGGCGAGAACATCGGCCTGACGACCGTCTACCGGACCCTGCAGTCGATGGCGGCGGCCGGGATGATCGACACGCTGCGCACCGACACCGGTGAATCGGTCTACCGCCGGTGTTCCGAACACCACCACCACCATCTGGTCTGCCGCAGTTGCGGCGCCACCATCGAGGTCGGCGATCACGAGGTCGAGGAGTGGGCCACGGAAGTGGCTGCCAAGCATGGCTTCTCCGACGTCAGCCACACCATCGAGATCTTCGGCACCTGCTCGGATTGCGGGGGCCGGTAACCGGTTACGCCGTCAGCGCCCGGCGTATCTCGGCGCCGGTGTCGAGCACCAGCAGGATCAAGGTCCGCAGGGCGTCGTCGGCCAGGCCGGCGCCGGGGAAGTTGTAGCGCAGCATCACGTCCGCGGTTTTCGACGCGCCTTTGCCCGAATTACGTTGCACCGCTTTCTCATTGATTTTCTCAATCAGGGTCACGCTGCCGAAGTTGCTGTCGCGCGCCTGCTTGGCCACCTGCTCGCCGAGTTTCTTGGTCAACGGCAGATCCCACGCCAGTATCTGGGTGAGCGAGATCAGATCGAGGCCCTCGGCGATGTTCACCACCCGCAACGAGGCGATGGTGCCGTCGTGACGCACCGTCACCGCGCCGTCGGCCTCCTCCTCGAGCGGAAGGACATCGCCGAGTATCGATGCCAGACGCTGCTGCTGTGACGGCATTATGCGCTCCCGAATCTGCGGTTGCGCGAGGCGTATTCCTCGCAGGCCGCCCACAAGTCGCGGCGGTCGTAGTCGGGCCACAGCTTGTCCTGGAAGACATACTCGGCGTACGCCGACTGCCACAGCATGAAATTGCTGGACCGGTGCTCCCCCGACGTCCGCAGGAACAGGTCCACGTCGGGGATGTCGGGCCGCTGCAGGTGGTGCGACACCGTCGCCTCGGTGACCCGTTCGGGGTTCAGCCGGCCGGCCGCGGCCAAACGGGCGATTTCCTTTGTGGCCTCGGCGATTTCGGCGCGACCGCCGTAGTTGACGCAATAATTGACCGTGATGACGTCGTTGTCCTTGGTCAGGTCCTCTGCGATCGCGAGTTCATTGATCACGCTGCGCCACAGGCGTGGCCGCGAACCCACCCACCGGATCTTGACCCCGATGGTGTTCAGGTTCACCCGGCGCATGCGCACCACGTCGCGGTTGAATCCCATCAGGAAGCGGACCTCCTCGGGGGACCGCTTCCAGTTTTCGGTGGAGAAGGCGTAGAGGCTGAGCCATTTGATGCCGAGTTCGATTGCACCACAGACGATGTCGATGACCACCGCCTCCCCGGCCTTGTGGCCGTCGGTGCGGGTCAATCCCTGCTGGGTGGCCCAGCGGCCGTTGCCGTCCATCACGATGGCCACATGGTTGGGCAATCGGTCCGCCTCGATGTTGGGCGCGGCCGCCTTGGAGATGTGCTGCGGGGGCCGGCACGGCCCGCCGTCGGCGGACGGCGGCAGCTCGGGAAAGACGACCGGCCAGGTCGACTTGTCGGGGAACACCGGATAGTCGTCGGGCGCGGGGGGCAGCTGCGGGAAATCGGCTGACGCCGTGGGGCGCTGCGCCTTTCGGCCCGAGCCGCCGACCCAGAGTTTAGCCACAGTCCATATCCTGCCCGATCAGCGCCGCGCGCTGGTCGGCGATGGTGCGGTCGGCGTGATACGTCCGCTCCACCAGCGGCAAGGTCTTGAGCTGCCGCTCGAGATGCCACTGCAGGTGCGCGGCCACCAGACCGCTGACGTAGTTGCGGTGCGATTGCGGCGTCTTCTCGGCGAAGTCCCAATCGCCGTCGTGGAGCGCGGACATCAGATCCAGCACCCCCGGCGGCGGCGTCGTCGCACCGGCCGGGCGGCAATGAGTACAGACGCTGCCGCCGGCACCGACATGGAAGGCCCGGTGGGGACCGGGCGTCGCGCACCGGGCGCACTCGTTCAGCGCCGGCGCCCATCCGGCGATGCCCATCGCGCGCAGCAGGTAGGCGTCCAGCAGTAGGTCCCGGGACCGGCGGCCGTCGGCCACCGCCCGCAACGCGCTCACCGTGAGCCCGTGCAGCGCCGGCGCCGGTGCCCGCTCCTCGCCGGCCAGGCGTTCGGCGGTTTCCAGCATGGCGCACCCGCACGTGTAGCGGCCGTAGTCGTTGACGATGTCGGTGGCGAACGCGTCGATGGAGACGACCTGGGTGACGATGTCGAGGTTGCGGCCGGGATGGAGCTGCGCGTCGATATGCGCGAACGGCTCCAGCCGAGCACCGAATTTGCTGCGGGTGCGGCGCACGCCCTTGGCAACCGCGCGGACCAGCCCGTGATCACGAGTCAGCAGGGTGACGATCCGGTCGGCTTCGCCGAGCTTGTGCTGGCGCAACACAACAGCTCGGTCTCGGTATAGCCGCATCACAATAGTTTTGCACCCCGCCGCGACATTACGGGTATCCGCGCCGTTAGTCTCGTACCCCGTGATTGGCGCTTCTGGGTCGGGTCCCGGATCCATTTCCGGATCCGGCCACCGGCGCCTGCCCACGCTCACTGACCTGCTCTATCAGCTGGCGAGCCGCTCGGTGACGTCCACCACACTGGTGGGTCGCTCGCTGCACGCCATCCATGCCAGCCAGCCGACGCTGAACGCCTTTCGGGTGGTGCTGACCGAGTCGGCGCTGGCCGATGCCGCCGAGGCCGACCGGCGACGCGCGGCCGGTGACACCGCCCCGCTGCTGGGGATTCCGATCGCGGTCAAAGACGACGTCGACGTTGCTGGAGTGCCCACCGCCTTCGGGACCGAGGGGTCGGTCGCCCCGGCGACGCAGGACGCCGAGGTAGTGCGCCGTCTCAAGGCGGCCGGCGCGGTGATCGTCGGCAAGACCAACACCTGCGAACTCGGCCAGTGGCCGTTCACCAGCGGGCCCGGTTTCGGGCATACCCGCAACCCTTGGTCGCGCCGGCACACCCCGGGCGGATCGTCGGGGGGCAGCGCAGCGGCGGTGGCGGCCGGGCTGGTCACGGCGGCGATCGGCTCCGACGGCGCCGGCAGCATCCGCATCCCTGCGGCGTGGACGCACCTGGTGGGCATCAAGCCGCAACGCGGCCGCATCTCGACCTGGCCCTTGCCGGAGGCGTTCAACGGCATCACGGTCAACGGCGTGCTGGCCCGGACCGTGGCCGATGCGGCACTGGTGCTCGACGCCGCTTCCGGAAATGTCGAGGGAGACCGGCACAAGCCGCCGCCGATCACCGCCTCCGACTATGTGGGCAAGGCGCCCGGCCCGCTGAACATCGCGCTGTCCACCCGGTTTCCGTACACCGGCTTCCGGCCGAAGCTGCACCCGGAGATCCTGGCCGCGACGCGCGCGGTCGGCAAGCAGCTCGAACTGCTCGGCCACACCGTGGTGCCGGGCAACCCCGATTACGGCGTGCGGCTGTCGTGGGACTTTCTCGCCCGGTCCACGGCGGGACTGCGGGATTGGGAGGAGCGGCTGGGCGACGGCGTGGTGCTGGACCCCCGCACCCTGTCCAACCTGCGCCTGGGCGCCGTGCTGGGCCAGGCGATTCTGCGCAGCGCGCGTCGGCACGAGGCGGAAGACCAGCGCCGGGTCGGCTCGATCTTCGACATCGTCGACGTGGTGTTGGCGCCGACCACCGCGCAGCCCCCGCCGCTGGCCCGCGCCTTCGACCGGCTCAGCGGCTTCGGCACCGACCGCGCCATGATCGCCGCCTGCCCGCTGACGTTCCCGTGGAATGTCCTGGGGTGGCCGTCGATCAACGTCCCGGCGGGCTTCACCTCCGAGGGCTTGCCGATCGGTGTGCAGCTGATGGGGCCGGCGAACAGCGAGGGCATGTTGATCTCGCTGGCCGCCGAGCTGGAAGCGGTCAGCGGGTGGGCGAGCGAACAGCCCCAGCCGTGGTGGGACCAGACGACGGACGCTCCGGGCGCCGCCGGGCCCCGCGCCTGACCACGTCGCCCCGCGTTCGCCCAGGTATTCGTGAGGAATTAGCCGCTGGCAACTCGGGTACTCGTTGGCGATGGACCAATCGACCGCTCCCCTACTCGATGCGCTGGCCGATTATCGGGCCAAGAACCGGTACGGATTCACGCCACCGGGCCACCGCCAAGGTCGCGGCACCGACGACCGCGTGCTGCAGGTGCTGGGCCACGAACCGTTCCTCGACGACGTACTGGCCAGCGGCGGCCTGGATGACCGCAGAACCAGCAACCAGTACTTGAAGCACGCCGAGGACCTGATGGCCGAGGCCGTCGGCGCCGACATCGCATGGTTTTCCACCTGCGGCAGTTCCCTGTCGGTGAAGGCGGCGATGATGGCCGTGGCCGGCGGCGACGGCAGTCTGCTGGTGAGCCGGGACAGCCACAAATCGATCGTCGCGGGTCTGATCTTCTCCGGCGTGCAGCCGCGGTGGATCACGCCGCGGTGGGACGCCGAACATCACTTCTCCCATCCGCCGTCACCGCAGCAGGTCGAAGAGGTGTGGGACAAGCATCCCGACGCCGCCGGGGCGCTCATCGTGAGCCCAAGCCCGTATGGCACCTGCGCCGACATCGCCGGAATCGCCGACGTCTGCCACGCGCGGGGCAAGCCCTTGATCATCGACGAAGCCTGGGGCGCGCACCTGCCGTTCCACGACGACCTGCCGACCTGGGCGATGGACGCCGGCGCCGACATCTGTGTGGTCAGCGTGCACAAAATGGGCGCCGGTTTCGAGCAGGGCTCGGTGTTCCACGTGCAGGGCGACCGCATCGACAAGGATCGCCTGTCGGCCTGCGCGGACCTGTTGATGACCACCAGCCCCAACGTCCTGCTGTATTCGGCCATGGACGGATGGCGGCGACAAATGGTCGAGCACGGACGCGAATTACTCGGTGCCGCATTGGATCTCGCGCATCAATTGCGCGCGGACATCGAAGAGCTACCCGGCGTCGAGGTGCTCGACGACGAGCTACTCGGGGTGCAGGCGTCCCACGACCTGGACCGCCTGCAGGTGCTGATGGACGTATCGGGCACCGGCACCTCCGGCTACCAGGCCGCCGACTGGCTGCGCGCCAACGCGCACGTCGACACCGGGATGAGCGATCACCGCCGCATCCTGGCCACGCTGTCGTTCGCGGACGACAAGACCACCGCCGGGCGTCTCACCGATGCCCTGACGGCGTGGCGCAAGGCGGCCGACGACTTCGACCGCCCGCCACGGATCGCCCTGCCCTCGCCCGAAGAGCTGCAATTGGAGACCGTGTGTCTACCCCGCGACGCGTTCTTCGGTCACGTCGAGGCGGTGCCCACCGATCAGGCCGCCGGGCGGGTCGCCGCCGAACAGGTGACACCCTATCCCCCCGGCATCCCGGCGGTCGTGCCCGGCGAGCGTCTCAATGAGGCGGTGCTGGACTACTTGTGCACCGGGGTGCGCGCCGGCATGAACACCCCGGACGCCGCCGACCCGTCGATGAAAACGATTCGGGTGCTCGCCTGACCCACCGGTGAAGCGCGGGCACCCGCCGGCCGCATAGGACCGCTAAAAGCCCAACCGGCCAAGCTGTTTGGGGTCGCTCTGCCAGTTTTTGGCGACCTTGACGCGCAGATCGAGGTAGACCTTTGTGCCCAGCAGCTTTTCGATCTGGGCGCGCGCGGCGGTGCCCACCTCCCGCAGCCGGGCACCACCCTTGCCGATGACGATCCCCTTCTGGCTGTCGCGTTCGACGTAAAGCAGGGCATGCACGTCGATCAGGTCGTCGCGATCCTGGCGCGCGTTGACTTCGTCGATGACCACCGCCAGCGAATGCGGCAGCTCGTCGCGCACACCCTCGAGGGCGGCCTCCCGGATGAGCTCGGCCATCAGCACCTCTTCGGGCTCGTCGGTCAGCTCACCGTCGGGGTAGTACGCCGGGCCGGGCGGCAGCGCCGCGGCCAGCACGTCGATCAAGATGTCGACCTGGGCCCCGGTGACCGCCGACACCGGGACGATTTCCGCCGAGTCGCCCACCAGCTCGCTGACCGCCACCAGCTGCGCGGCCACGCGGTCTTTGGGCGTTTTGTCGATCTTGGTGACGATCGCGACCAGCGTCGTCTTCGGCGCGGTCACGCGGATCTGCTCGACGATCCACCGGTCGCCGGGACCGATGGCTTCGTCGGCCGGGATGCACAGCCCGATCACGTCGACCTCGGAATAGGTATCGCGCACAAGATCATTCAGCCGCTTGCCCAGCAGGGTGCGGGGCCGGTGCAGGCCGGGCGTGTCGACCAGGATGATCTGAAAGTCGTCGCGGTGCACGATGCCGCGGATGGTGTGCCGGGTGGTTTGGGGGCGCATCGAGGTGATCGCCACCTTGGTACCGACGAGCGCGTTCGTCAGCGTCGATTTGCCGGTGTTGGGGCGGCCCACCAAACACACAAAGCCGGAACGGAATTCAGTCATGCTGCTCGGATTTCTCACCATCGGATGAACCGTCGGATTCGACCGGGCTGAGCAGCACGGTATTGATCCGCACCCGGCCCCGGTGGTCGGTACCGCCTTCGGCCTGCAGCCGCAGACCGTGCGAGACCACCTCGGCGCCCGGCAGCGGTACCCGGCCGAGCTCGAGGGCGAGCAGGCCGCCCACGGTGTCGACGTCGAGATCGTCGTCGAACTCCACGCCGTACAGCTCACCCAAATCCTCGATCGGCAACCGCGCCGACACCCGGAAGTGCTTGTCGCCCAAGTCTTCGACCGGCGCCGTCTCCGCCTGGTCGTACTCATCGGCGATCTCGCCGACGATTTCCTCGAGCACGTCTTCGATGCTGACCAGCCCGGCGATCGCGCCGTATTCGTCGACGAGCAGGGCCATGTGGTTGCGGTCGCGCTGCATTTCCCGCAGCAGCGAGTCCAACGGCTTGGAGTCCGGCACGAAGACGGCCGGCCGCATCACCTTCGACACCGGCGGGGTGCGCCCCCCGTCGCCCGACAGAACCGTCTGCTGGACAAGGTCTTTCAGGTACACAACGCCGACGATGTCATCGACGTTCTCACCGATCACCGGGATGCGGGAATGCCCGCTGCGCACCGCCAGGTTGATGGCCTGGCTGGCGTACTTGTCGCTTTCGATCCAGATCATCTCGGTGCGCGGCACCATCACCTCGCGGGCCGGGGTGTCTCCGAGTTCGAAGACCGACTGGATCATCCGGCGCTCCTCGGCGGCCACCACGCCGCGCTGCTGGGCCAGGTCGACGACTTCACGCAACTCGATCTCGGAGGCGAACGGCCCGTTACGCAGACCACGGCCGGGAGTCACCGCATTACCCAGCAGCACCAGCAACCGGCTGATCGGCATCAACAACCACGAAATAGCCTGCAGCGGAAGGACAGTCGTCAACGCGATGGAGTAGGCGTTCTGACGGCCGAGGGTGCGCGGACCCACCCCCATCACGACGAAGCTGGTGACCACCATGATGGCCGCGGCACCGAACAAACCCCATCTCAGCCCGAAGTTGTCATAGAGGAACACCACCAGCAGCACGGTCGCCGTGATCTCGCAGGTGGTGCGGAGCAGCACCACCAGGTTGATGTAGCGGGGCCGTTCGGACATGACCTTGGACAACGCCACCGCGCCGGGCCGCTCGTCGCGCACCAACTCCTGAACCCGGGCCAGCGACACCGTGCTGATGGCCGCATCGATCGCCGCGAACAGTCCGCCGAGCGCGATCAGCGCGACTGCACCGAGCAGCTCAGACCAGCCGGTCATGAGTCAGCGTTCTGCTCCTCGGACCGGCTCCGGCGAGCGAGCAGCCAGGCGACCAGGCCCACCACCACCGCAAACCCCCCGAAGCGCAGCGCCAGGGTCCATCCGGATTGGCTGGGCTGACCGGGCTCCTGGTGGTGCACGGCCAGCAGCACCAGGAAACCGCCGTCGTCGGTCGGCCCGACGCCCGGCGTCGGCTGCGTCTTGATCACCCTGATCTGGGCGGGAGCGCTGCTGGAGTTGTCGATCTGCCCCCAGGCCAGGGTGGAGTCGTCGAGCAGGAAGGTGTCCTGGCTGCCCGCGGGTTGGCTCCCGTCGTGACCCACCACCGCCACATGGCCCACCTCCACGGTCTCGCCCTTGGCGGGAACGAACACCGTGACGTTCTCGTACAGCTTCGGGGGCGCCGGCGGCTTGTAGTCGGGCGGCGGCGGACCGTTGTACCCGTTCAACGGAAGCGAGCCCCCGCCATAGAAGCTGCCCGCGGCCACGTAGCTGTCACCCACCGCGGTGAATGGGACGACGCCGACGGTCGCGGCGTCGAGCACCATCCGGCCCCCGCGCGGCAGGTACGCCTCCTGATAGGCGCCGTTGTAGAAGTAGCGGAAGGTGATCGGCTGATTGAGCGGGTTGTAGATGGTCGGGCGCCGGTAGGCGTCGTCGTAGTCCAGGTAGTCCCAGTGGCGCGGCCGGACGAACTTCTGATCGTCGACCTTGAGGATGTCGACGTTCTCCCGGTGCGAACTCACGACGTTTTGCACCCGCTGATTGACGTCCACCTGGGTCGGCGGTTTCGGCGGGTTGGCGGGATCGACCCGCGAAACCGGGGCGGCCTTGGCCGCCGCGATCGCCAGCGACGGCGCGTCCAGCCCCCGCGGCGGCGCCACCACCGGCGCGTTCCGCGGCGCGTCGGGACCGGGCGGAGGGATCTCCAGCGCCGGGACGCTCTGGCCCGCGTTGGGCGGCGGGAGGACCAGCGGGTTCTGCGCCGGCGGCGGCATCGGCGGCGGCTCGTACACCGGAATGGGAATTTCCGGGGCCCGCGTCGGCGCATTGCTCGGTGGCCCCTCCACCCCGCGGTGATCCTCGTTGCACACGTTCGCGGTGTGGTAGGCGTTCACGTAGAACATGCAGTGCTGGCAGGCAACGGGGTTCGAGCCCGCGCCCGCGCACGGAGCCGCCTGTGCCACCGAAGCGGTGGTGGTGACCAACACCGACAGCGGTGCGAATGCGATGGCTGCGGCCGCCAGGATGCTGAGTGGCCTCAATGGTCGAAATACCTTGACTTGTCGAGCAATCGGCGGTCGCGTTCGGATTGGCGGTCCTGGTGGTAGGCCTCGACCTGCTCGGCGACCCACTCTTCGAGCAACCGGTCCTGCAGGGCGAACATCTCCTTTTCCTCGTCCGGCTCGCCGTGGTCGTAGCCGATCAGGTGCAGCACCCCGTGGATGGTCAGCAGCGCCAGCTCGTGTCCCAGGCTGTGCCCCGCCGAGGCGGCCTGGCCTGCCGCGAATTCGGGGCACAACACGATGTCGCCCAGCATCGCGGGCCCCGGCTCGGGGGCGTCCGGACGCCCGCCCGGCTCGAGTTCGTCCATCGGAAAGCTCATCACGTCGGTCGGGCCGGGCAGGTCCATCCAGCGCATGTGCAGGTCCGCCATCGCGGCGGTATCCAGCAGCACCATCGACAGCTCGGCCGCCGGATTGACGTCCATCTTGGCGATCACGAACCGCGCGACGCTGATCAGCTCTGCCTCGGAGACGTCGATACCCGATTCGTTGGATACCTCAATGCTCATAGAATCCGCTCACCGCACCATCATCGACGACCGCGCGAGCCCGTCGCGCGCCGCGCCGCCCGGTTCATCGTGAGGCCGGGCTCGTCAAACTTCGCATAGGCGTCGACGATCTCGGAGACCAGCCGATGGCGAACCACGTCCACACTGGTCAGCTCCGCGACATGGATGTCATCGACGCTGTCCAGGATTTCCATCGCCGAGCGCAGGCCCGACTTGGCGCCGCCCGGAAGGTCGACCTGGGTGATGTCGCCGGTGACGACGATCTTCGACCCGAAGCCGAGCCGGGTGAGGAACATCTTCATCTGCTCGGCGGTGGTGTTCTGCGCCTCGTCGAGGACGATGAACGCGGAGTTCAACGTGCGTCCCCGCATGTACGCCAGCGGCGCCACCTCGATGACCCCGGCGGTCATCAGTTTGGGGATCAGCTCGGGGTCCATCATGTCGTACAGCGCGTCATACAGCGGCCGCAGATACGGATCGATCTTCTCGCTGAGCGTGCCGGGCAAAAAGCCAAGGCGCTCACCGGCTTCCACGGCCGGGCGGGTCAGGATGATGCGGCTGACCTGCTTGGTCTGCAGCGCGTTGACCGCCTTGGCCATCGCCAGATAGGTCTTGCCGGTGCCGGCCGGGCCGACCCCGAAGACGATGGTGTTGGCGTCGATCGCGTCGACGTAACGCTTCTGGTTGAGCGTCTTGGGCCGGATCGTCTTGCCGCGCCGCGACAGGATGTCCAGCGTGAGCACTTCGGCCGGCGACTCGTTGTCGGTGCCCGCCAGCATGGCGACGCTGTGCCGAACCACCTCCGGGGTCAACGGCTGACCACTGGCGACGATGGCGACCAGCTCGGAGATCACCCGCTCGGCGAGCGCGACGTCGGCGGGTTCACCCGCGACGGTGACCGCATTGCCGCGCACGTGCAGGTCGGCGTTCAGGCTGCGCTCGAGGGCCCGCAGATTCTGGTCCGCCGAACCCAACAAGCCCATGACGACATCGGGCGGAACGTCGATGCTGCTGCGAACCTGAGCAGAGGCCGGGACGGCTCCGGCTGCGTCAGCAGCGCTGATCTCGCGGGGCGTCACGTGGCTCTCGATGCCTACTTTCTCGGATTGTCGGTCGGTTGCTGGGCCGTCTCAGTCTACGCCGAGGGCCCCGATTGGTCAGTGTCCAGCAACGTACTCGACGTCGGGCCGGTGTCGCGAACCCGCAGGGTGTGACCGTTTGCCGAGACGTCGCCGCGCTGGTCCCACCTCGAGGTCAGCACGCCGATCGCGCCCAGTGCCACCGCCGCGGCGCTCGATGTCCGCAGCACCTGGGGCCCGAGCCGCACCGCCGCCGCGCCCGCTTCGGACAGCGCGGCCATCTCGTCATCCGCGATGCCGCCCTCCGGACCGACCACCAGGAGCAGTGATTTCGCGTGGGTCAGCCCGACATCCGCGAGCCGGTCAGTGGCCGACTCGTGCAGGGCGAGCGCCGTGGCGCCGGCGGCCACTTCGTCGCGGACCCGCCCGGCGAGCTCGGCGGTGGACAGCACGCCGTCGACCGGCGGGATGTGCGCCCGACGGGATTGCCGGGCCGCCGACCGTGAGACGGCCCGCCATCGGCGCAAACCCTTGTCGACCCGGTTGCCCTGCCAGTTGGCCACGCACCGCGCGGCTTGCCAGGCCAGGAACGCGTCCGCGCCTGCTTCGGTGGCCAACTCGATGGCCAGCTCCGAGCGCTCCGACTTCGGCAGTGCCTGCACCACCGTCACCCGCGGGGATCCCGGGGCGACGCTCCAGCGTTCGAGGACCCGCGCGCGCAGCCCGTCGCGCCCTGCGTGCTCGACCTCGCAGTGGGCCAGGACCCCGGCGCCATCGCCGAGCAACAGCTGCTCGCCGGGCCGGATGCGGCGCACGGTGGCGGCGTGAAAGCCCTCGTCGCCGCCCAGCACGGCGAGCGAGCCGGGCTCGGGCAGATCGTCGAGGTAGAACAGGGTCGCGACCATGTGCGCGCCTCGCGGCTCCCGGCTAGCGCCCGGTGAAGGTTTCGCGCAGCCGGCTGAACAACCCGCCCCCGGCGTGGGCCGAGCGCACCTCGGGCACGTCGCGGCCGCGGCGGGTCTTGAACTCGCGCAGCAATTCTGTGTCGCGGTGGTCCAGCCGGGCCGGGACGACGACCTCGACGTGGACGTGCAGATCGCCGCGGGTGCCGGAACGCAGGTGCGGCATGCCGTGGCCGCGCAGGGTGATGACCGACGCCGGCTGGGTGCCGGGCGGGATGGTGATCTCGCTGACGCCGTCCAGGATGGCGTCGACGGTGACGGTGGCGCCCAGTGCCGCGTCGACCATCGGCACCGACACCGTGCAGTGCAAATCGTCGCCCTCGCGGACGAAGACGTCGTGGGGCTGTTCGTGGACCTCGACGTAGAGGTCGCCGGCCGGCCCGCCACCGGGCCCGACCTCACCCTGGGCGGCGAGCCGCACCCGCATGCCGTCACCGACACCGGCGGGGATCTTGACGCTGATCTCGCGGCGGGCGCGCACCCGGCCGTCGCCCATGCATTGATGGCACGGGTCGGGGATGACGACGCCGACGCCACGGCAGGTCGGGCACGGCCGTGACGTCATCACCTGGCCCAGCAGTGAGCGCTGCACGGTCTGCACCTCGCCGCGCCCGCCGCAGGTGTCGCACGGCACCGGCGCCGAATCGCCGTTGGTGCCCTTGCCCTGGCATCGATCGCACAGCACCGCGGTGTCGACGGTGACCTGCTTGGTCACCCCGGTCGCACACTCTTCGAGGTCGAGCCGCATCCGCAGCAGCGAGTCCGAGCCCGGCCGCACCCGCCCGATCGGGCCCCGGGAGGTCGCGCCGCCGCCGCTGAAGCCGCCGCCGAAGAATGCCTCGAACACGTCGCCCAGGCCACCGAATCCGGCGCCGAACCCGCCGGCCGCCGCGGCGGCGCCCTCCATCGGATCCCCGCCGAGGTCGACGACCCGCCGCTTCTCGGGGTCGCTCAGCACCTCGTAGGCGACGCTGATCTCCTTGAATTTCGCCTGCGCGGCCTCGTCGGGGTTGACGTCCGGATGCAGTTCGCGCGCCAGCTTGCGGTACGCGCGCTTGATCTCCGCGTCGCTGGCGTTTCTGCTCACGCCGAGCAGCCCGTAGTAATCGCGTGCCACGCTTGCTCTCCTATACCTGGTCTTTCCCCGCGCCTACCCACCCTGCGGGTGCGCGTTCATCGAGCACCCAGGACTTCGCCGATATATAAGGCAACCGCAGCAACGCTGGCGATAGTTCCCGGATAGTCCATCCGGGTGGGCCCCAGCACACCCATGCCCCCGTAAACGGTGTCGGAGGTGCCGTAGGCGGTGGTGACCACGGAGGTGCCCAATATCTGCTCGGCGGCCGTCTCGTGGCCGATGCGCACCGTCACCTTACCGGCTTCCTGCTGGGCGGCCAGCAACCGCAACACCACCACCTGCTCCTCGAGCGCCTCCAGAATGGAGCGCAAGGAGCCACCGAAATCGGCCGCGTTACGGGTCAGGTTGGCGGTACCGCCCAACAACAAGCGCTCTTCGGTGTGTTCGACGAGGGACTCCAGCAACACCGTCGCCGACCGGCCGACGGCGTCACCCAGGCCGTCCGGGCTGCGCAGCTGTCCGGCGAGGTCGGCCACCGCGATCGAGGCGGCCGACAGCTTCTTGCCCACCAGCGCCTGGCCGAGCATCTCGCGGAGCTGGGACAGCTCGTGTTCGTCGATGACGTCGCCGAGTTCGACGACCCGCTGGTCGACCCGGCCGGAGTCGGTGATGACGACCATCAGGAGCCGGGCGGGGGTCAGGGCGATCACTTCCAGGTGGCGCACGGTGGACGACGACGCCGTCGGGTACTGCACCACGGCCACCTGCCGGGTCAGTTGCGACAGCAGCCGTACCGCCCGGCGCAAAACGTCGTCGAGGTCGACGCCGGACTCGAGGAAGCTTTGGATCGCGCGCCGTTCGGCCGAGGACAGCGGCTTGACGTCGTCGAGCCGGTCGACGAATTCGCGGTAGCCCTTCTCGGTGGGCACCCGTCCGGAACTGGTGTGCGGCTGGGTGATGTAGCCCTCGGCCTCGAGGACCGCCATGTCGTTGCGGACGGTGGCGGACGAGACGCCCAAGTTATGGCGCTCCACCAACGCCTTGGAACCGATCGGTTCTTTGGTGGCCACGAAATCGGCCACGATGGCGCGCAGTACCTCAAACCGACGGTCATCGGCACTTCCCACCGGCTGCCACCTCCTTCGATACCGCGTTGACCGGATTCATTTTACGGGCCCCGGCGGCGTCGACCGCCATCAGCGGCGGTTCGGTGGACCCGATGGCGGCGGGGCCGTGGAGGCGACTTGCTTCGCACGCATCGGTGCCGACGAACTTCGGTCCGGCTAGCCTTTCCAGAATGAACCGGTCGGGCCACAGCAACGAGTCGAGAAGGGTCGGCCGATGATCTTCAAGGGCGTGCGCGACGGCAAGCCGTATCCGGAACACAACCTCTCGTATCGGGATTGGTCCCAGATTCCGCCGCAGCAGATCCGGCTCGACGAATTGGTCACCACCACAACGGTGCTCGCCCTGGACCGCCTGCTGTCCGAGGACTCCACGTTCTACGGCGATCTCTTCCCGCACGCCGTGCGGTGGAAGGGCATCACCTATCTGGAGGACGGCCTGCACCGCGCGGTGCGCGCCGCGCTGCGGAACCGCACCGTGCTGCACGCGCGGGTGTATGACATGGATATGTCGCTGCACCCGCCGGGGTGATTCGACCGGTCACGTTCGGACCTCGCCGCGTGTCGACCTAGTAAGGACGTTGGTTCCCGCCACAACTTGCCAGGAGGACCGCCATGCCACGGCTGCAAGGAGTTTCCGACCGCGACGCCGGACTCGGCGCCAAGATCGCCTTCTTTTTCACCAAGCGCAAGCTCGCGCAGATGACCGGGCTGGAAACCGCGGAGATGCTCGAACCGCTGCGGATGTATGCCCACATCCCGCGGCTGCTCAACGCCTACGGCAAGTTGGAGCAGGCGGAGTCCAGGCTCGACGTCCTCACTCCCCGCCAACGGGCGCTGGCCGAGCTGAAATCGGCGACGACCGTGCGCTGCGAATACTGCATCGACCTCGGGTCCCAGATTGCCCGGCGCTGGGGCATCACCGACGAGGAGCTACTGGCTCTGGGCAACTTTCAGAGCGCGTCATGCTTCTCCGATGTCGACAAGCTGATCCTGCAGTACGCCTCCGCGATCAGCCGCACCCCCGTCGAGGTGACCGATGAGCTCTTCGACGCGCTGCGCGCGCACTTCGACACGGCCCAGCTGGTCGGCCTGACCCACGTCATCACGCTGGGCAACCTGCGCGCCCGGTTCAACGTCGCGCTCGATATCGGGTCGTCGGGCTTTTCCGGTAACCGGGTGTGCGCCTTGCCCGAGACCGACCGCCCATGACCGCGGGCGCGGCCCTGGCGACCCGCTTCGAGGCGGCGCGGCCCCGGCTGAGCGCCATCGCCTACCGCATGCTGGGTTCGATCGACGACGCCCAGGATGCGGTGCAGGAAGCGTGGCTGCGCCTGAGCCGCACCGCCGAATCCGGCGGCGTGGACGGCTTGGACGGCGTCGTCAACCTCGACGCCTGGCTGACCACGGTGGTGGCGCGCATCTGCCTGAACGTGTTGCGCGACCGCCGGGCCCGTGGCGGGGAGGAACTGGTGGGTCACCTGCCCGACCCGATCGTGGAGGCGGACGGCGAATCCGACCCCGAGCACCGCGCGATGCTGGCCGACGCGGTGGGGCTGGCACTGTTCGTCGTGCTGGATACGCTGCCGCCGGCCGAGCGGTTGGCGTTCGTGCTGCACGACGTCTTCACCGTGCCGTTCGATCAGATCGCGGCCATCGTCGAGCGGACGCCGGAGTCGGCCCGCAAGCTGGCCAGCCGGGCCCGGCGCCGGATCGAGCGGGCCGATCCGACACCCGACGGCTCGCTGGCCGCGCAACGTGAGGTGGTCGACGCGTTCTTCGCGGCGGGACGCAGCGGCGACTTCGACCGCCTGGTCTCGGTGCTCGATCCCGACGTCGTGCTGCGCGGTGACTTCGGTGCCGGCGTCGCGGGCTTCCGCGTCGAGGGCGCGCACCCGGTGGCCGAGCTGGCCCGTGGTTACGCCGGGCCGCAGCGCGAGGCGGTCGCGGCAACCGTGAACGGCGCCGCCGGCGCGGTGATTTTCATCGCCGGCCGTGCGGCATCCGTCATGGCCTTCGTGGTGCGCGGCGGCCGGATCCGCGCGATCGACGTGCTCGCGGATCCGGCCCGCATCGCCAGGTTGGAGCTGGGCGCGTTACGCCCCGGTCACTGACCGGCGGCCTGCAACAACTCCATCGCCGACGCCCGCGACAGTACCCAGCCGCCCTGATTGACGAACGTGACGTTCTGGGTGACCGGCGACGTCAGCTTCGGGCCGGAGACCGCAACGTCGGCGGTCGCCGAACCGGCCGCGGCCGGCTGGATGTTGGTGACGTCGAACGACAGCGGCAGGTCGCCGTTCTTCGCCGCCTTCTGCAGCTTCTTGTCGGCCACGTGCGCTTCGATCCCGCTGATGCCGCCCTGCACCAGGTTGCTCTTGTTGGTGAACGGAACACTCGGGTCTGCGAGGCTGGTGAGCACGCCCGTCAGCTGATCGGGCGTCGGGAGGTTGGCGCCCGCGACGGGCTGCGCCGGCGGCGGGTCCTGCGGAAGCGGCGCGCCGACCGTGGCGAGCCGCACCCCGGCGGACAGCTCACTCGGGCTTGCAGCGGAGGCGACGCCGGCGGCAACGCCCCCGACGATGGCCAGGGCTGCCACCCCGGTGGCAATGGTTTTGACGATCTTCATGGTTCCCCCTTCAGTGGGCACGAACGTCGACGCAGGGTTGGTGATCCGTGTCAGCGTGCCAGTTGCGTCTGTTACTTCGCGTCTCGGCACCGATACGTTACGGCCATCCGATGTGCACGCAACAGGAGAAGACTGTGCGCCGGCTGTGCGGGCATGTCCGTCCGGGAGCGTGCGGATCCGTTTTCCGGCGCGGCCGTGGGCCGATACGACAAACCCCATGCGCCGCCTTGCGGGACGCATGGGGTTTGCCTCTGTCGGTCTTAGTTCGTCGCGGTCGCCGCCTGGATCAGCGCGATCGCCGCGTCGTGCTGCATCACCCAGTTGCCGCCCTGGTTGACGAACACCAGGTGCTTGCTGACCGGTCCGGCGAACTTCGGCCCCGTGATGCCGACATCGGCCTGGGCCATGTTCGGTCCCGCGGGCGCGATGTTCGTGACATTGAACTGCTCGGGGAAGTTGCCGTTGCGGTAGGCCTTCCGCAGGTCGTGGTCGGCCACCATGCCCTCGTTTTGAGGGATCCCGTTTTCGACGAAGTTGGCCTTGTCCCGGTAGTTGACGCCGGGGTCGGTTATTTGGTTGCAGAGAGTGGCCAACTGGTCAGCCGTCGGCAGCTGCCCCGGCGCTCCCGGCGGCGGAGGCGGCGGTGGCGGCGGGTCCTGGGGCAGGGGCGCGCCGAGCGCCGCCAACTGCACATGATCCAGACCCATCGGTGCTGCAATGGAAGCCACACCGGCGGCGGCGCCGCCAATGGCGGTCAGCGCCGCCACGCCCGTGGCAATGGACTTCACGGATTTCACAGGTCCCCCTTCGATGCGCATGGACCGTGGCGGAATCCTGCGGATGGCCGCACACGGTCACACGTCTCCATGGTTGAAGATGGTGTAAGTGTGCCCTGTGACTTCGGGATTTGTGTCTCAGGTCGGTCACGTTACGACGACGCTACGGTCGCGACATGTGAAAACGCGCTAAATGACCTGTGGGGCAAGTATGTAGCAGCATCTTTCGTCCGCGGAATGTGGCCTGTCACTCGGCGCCGAGCGCCTCGATCAGGCTCTTGGGCCGGATGTCCGACCAGCTCTGTTCGACGTACTGCAGGCAGTCCGCGCGGCTTGCTTCCCCGAACGCCACCCGCCAGCCGGCCGGCGTGTCGGCGAAGGTCGGCCACAGGCTGTGCTGGTTCTCGTCGTTGACCAGCACCACGAACGTCGCGTTCTCGTCATCAAAGGGGTTGGCGCTCATCGTGTCTCCTTCTCACGGGATACTTGGACGGGCTGACGGTGGATCCCAACACCCGATCGGACAGCAGCCCAAGGCAGCTCAGGTTGGGGAACCCGGGCCCCTGGGTGAGTCCTGACAGGTTCGGCAGGAACAATTTGGGTGTCACGTCCGTGACGGCCAGGTCATAACCTATCGCCTCCTGCAGCCGCTCCGCGGTCAGGGGCCCACCGAGGCCGAGTTCGAGCAGATCGAGCGCGTCCTGACTGAATAACGGTGCGAACCACAGTGAGTCGGCGCCGGAGCCGTCGATGACGAGATCGAATCCGTGTACCGTCTCCAAATTCTCGCTGCCGCGATTGGTGGACAGCGTCAACCGGATCTGCCCCTCCTTGCCGACAGCATGGGCGACGCGGCCGCGCAGGTGGTGGATGCGATCGTCGGCGAGCAACGCTTCCTGCACGTTGGACGAGAACACCCCGCGGTCGGTGCGGGCCAACGCATCGCGCCGTTCGGCCAGGGTGAGGGCCGGCCAGTTGGTGGGATCGGAGAACAGCGAGTTCTCGAAGAACCCTTCGCCGCGGGTGAACAACGTGGCCTGCGGAGAGATTACGGTGATGCTCGAAACCCGGTGGCGGAACAGCTCATAGAGCATCGCCGCGGCGGTCTCGCCGCCGCCGATCACCGCCACCCGCTCGGCGTTGATCCGGTCGTGATTGGCGGCGCGGTCCCAGAACTGCGCGATCGACAGCATGCGCGGATTGCCGGGCAGCAAGGACTTTTCGGCCTGGCCGGGACCGGTGATCATCAACGCGTCGGCGTGCACGGTGGTTTCGTGTGTGTGCAGCGCCCACCGGTCCCCGGTGATCGCCAGCCGTTCGACGTCGCCGTGCACCACGTTCATGCCCACGTGGTCGGCGACCCAACTCAGGTACTGGCTCCACCGGCGATGCGTCGGTGCCGGTCTGCCGCGGTCGATCCACTCGGCGAACGACGCCGTCGCGATCAGGTAGGACTGCCAGCTGAAGCGGGTCATCCGCTCGTCGAGGTCGGCGTTGCGGCGCGGCACCAGCGCCGAGCGGTAGGGAAACCCCACATCTTTTTCCGGGCTGGTGCCCAGCCGGTGCGCGCCGTCGGTCCACCCGCCGCTGGCCTGCCAGTTCGCCGCGACGCCGATCCGCTCCACGGCCACCACGTCGGGAACCTCGACGCCCATTTCGCGCAGCGCGAAGGCCTTGGCAGCCACGGCCACCGCCTTGGCGCCGGCCCCCACGATCGCCAGTGTGCTCATTTCACCATCTCCCGCAGTGATTCAATCCAAAGACCTTGCAGCGCAGCAACATCCGACTCATCGAGGATGTCGGGCAAGGCGCGCCACTGCGCGACCAGGACCCGCTCCCCGTCGTAGGTCAGGAGCATGGCCGCGATGGTGAGCTCGTGGCGCACCGCGAGCTCTGGCTCCGGAATGGGCGACGACCCGGCGAGCAGTTCGCGCTCGAGCCGCAGCCCGGTGCCGCCGTCGGTGTGCGCGGCGCCGAGGTAATTCAGCAGCAGCTGCGGCGACGGGAGACCGGCGAGCCGCCCGGCGGTGTCCGCCCGAAGGTAGCGCAGCAACCCGTAGTCGAGTCCGTCGCCGGGGATGGCCGCCAGCTGCTCTGCCACCCTGCGCGGGTCGGTCGAGTCCAGCCGTACGGGGTAGATGGAGCTGAGCAGCCCGACCGTGTCGCTGGTGTCGATGGTGTGTGCGCCCGGGCCGTCCACCACACTGTCTGCGCGGCCGTGCGTTTCGAGCGCGAGCAATGGGGGCGGGGTGGGCTGGCCGCGCAGCTCGCGCCAGCGGGTCACGGTCGCCGCGGTGGCGGCGACCAGCAGCGTGGGCAACGGCAGACCCGAATCCAGCAGCCGGCGGGTGACGTCGGCGTCGGTCGCGGCATTGCGGACGATCAGGTCTCGCGCCCGATCGCGACTCGGATCGAGCCGCCGGGCACCGAGATCGGGATCGTCGCCGTCGAGCTGGGACGCCCAGAATTGCACGGTGTCCAGCCGGTGTGCCCGCGCGGTGAGCGCGTCGGCCCAACGGCGGTAGCTGGTGTGTTCGCGCACGGGTGCCGGTGAGTGACCGGTGGCCGCGGCCGTCAGCGCGGCGCCGAGCTCACCGAGGATCACCCGCCACGAGGCCGGGTCCAGCGCGACCACGTGCGCGGCCAGCAGCAGGACGCTTTCCCCCGCGGGCGGTCGGAGCCACACCGCGGATAGCAGCGTCCCGCGTTCGGGGTCCAGGCGGTCGACGGCCTCGGCGACGTGGGCCGGTACCGCCGCGGCCAGGTCGCCGGCCACCTCGACCTCGTTGAGTGCGTCGAGGGTTGTGGCGGCCGGGTTGGGCACCAGGGTCATGGTGGAGCGGTCCAGGCGGGTGCGCAGCACCTCGTGGCCCTCGATGATGCCGGCCAGGGCCGCGTCCAGCTGTTCGCGGCGCAGCGTTTCGGGCAACCTGATGGCTTCGGTCTGGGCGAGCCTGCGCGGGTCGCCGTGTTCGTAGAGCCATCGGCCGTTGGGCAGCAACGGCATCGGTCCGGTACCGGTGTAGGCCTGACGGGCGGCGGCCGTGGTTTCCGAGTCGATCGCCTCGGCCAGTTCGCGGACGGTGCCGCACTCGAGGATGAGCCTGGCGCGCAACGCGATTCCGCGTGCCCGGGCCGCTTGCACCACGGACAACGCCGTGATGCTGTCCAGGCCGAGCTGTAAGAAGTCCGCGGTGACGTCGATGCGCGGTTGGCCGAGCAGCTCGGCGAGCAGTTCTGCCAGCGCGGATTCCGTGGGTGTCTCGGGTGTCGCCGTGCCGGCTTCGGACTCGTCGGCGTCGAACGCGGCCAACGCCGTTTCGTCGAGTTTTCCGTTGGGGGTCAACGGAATGTCGTCGACCAAGATGATGCGCTGGGGAACCATGTAGCGCGGCAGCCGGGCGCTGAGCATGCTGCGCAGCTCGGGGGCCGTGGCCCCACCGGTGGCCGTGTCGGCCGCGACGTACGCGGTGAGCCGCGCCATGCCGCGGCGCTGCCGTACCAGCACCCCGGCGTGCCGCACGGCCGGATGCGACTCGAGGGCGGCCGCGATTTCGCCGGGTTCGACGCGATGGCCGCGGATCTTCACCTGCGCGTCGGCGCGTCCCACGTATTGCAGTGAGCCGTCGGGCAATCGGCGCACCAGGTCGCCGGTGCGATACATCCGTTCGGCCGCGGCAAACGGGTCGGCGACAAAGCGCGCCGCGGTCTCCGGCGCGCGGCCCAGGTAGCCGCGGGCCAGCTGGGCACCGCCCAGATACAGTTCGCCCGTCGCCCCGCACGGGACGGGCAGCAGCGCGGAATCCAGTACGTAGCCGCGGGTGTGCCGCGTCGGTCGTCCGATCGACGGCTCGTCGTGCTCGGCGATGGTGGCGACCACCGCCTCGACGGTGGTTTCGGTGGGCCCGTAGCAGTTGTACGCCGTCATCGACGTGCTGGCACAGGTGGTGCGGATCCGCGCCCAGGCCGCGCTGCCCAGCGCCTCACCGCCGAGCGCCAGCACGGTCAGCGGCGCCTCGGTGAGCAAACCGAACGCGTGCAGTTGGGCAAACATCGACGGGGTGGTGTCGATCATGTCGATGCCGCGCTCGGCGATCAGCGCCACGAGAGCCTCGGCGTCAGTCTGGGTCTGCTCGTCGACCACATGCACGCCGTGCCCGTCGAGCAAGCCGACCAGTGGCTGCCAGGCGGCGTCGAAGGCGAACGACCATGCGTGGGCGATGCGCAGCGGCCGGCCCAGTGCTGCCGCCGCGGGCCGCACTACGCGGTCCAGATGGTCGTCGGCGTAGGCGCCCACCGCGCCGTGGGTTCCGATGACGCCCTTGGGTTCTCCCGTGGTGCCGGAGGTGAAGACGACGTACGCGGCCTGCGCGAGGGGAACGTCGACGGCCTTGAAGTCGTCTTCGTGGGGTTCGGCGGCCTCGAGTAGCTGTTCGGTCAGCTCTTCGTCCAACACGATCGACGCGCCCGATTGGCGCAGGATCGAGTTGATCCGTTCGGTCGGCATGCCCGGCTCCATCGGCACGCACATGCCGCCGGCTTTGAGCACGGCCAGCATCGCGATGATGTATTGCGGCCCCCGCGAAAGTTTGATGCCCACCGGTGTTTCGGGCGGCACCCCCTGGTGGGCGAGTCGCGCCGCCAGCCGGGTGGCGTGGCGGTTGAGCTCGCGATAGCTCAGCGTCCCACCCGCCCAGCTGACCGCCGCATTGTCCGGCGCCTTGGCCACAACGTCGGCAAACCGCGCGTGGATGCTCAACGGCGACACCGGGTTCGGCGTTCCGATCGCGCCCAGCGGGCCGGCCTCATCGCCGAGCAGGACGCTGACCTCGGACAGCGGACGCTCCCAGCCCTGCAGCAGCCTCTCGGCGGTCGTCAGCACCCGCTGCCCGACAGTGGCGGCGGGAACCGCCCCCAGCGCTCCGTCGATCGCTTCGATCAGCACCACCAGCTCGCCGCCTTCCATGTGGGCGGCGATGGCGATCGGAAAATGCGACAGGGTCTGCAGCGCGGACGGGCGGAATGTCGCACCGCCAGCGGTCAATTCGCCGCCGGCGGTCAGGCCGTCCATCGGGAAGTTCTCGTAGACCAGCAGGGTGTCGAACATCTCGCCGACCCCGCCGAGGGCCCGCAATTGGGCATGCCCGAGATAGCTGTGGTCGCGCAGCAGCGCGGCATGGCGCTGCACGGCGCGGCATTGCTCGCCGGCGGACGCGGACGGGTCGAGTCGCACCCGCAGCGGCACGGTGTTGATGAACAAACCGACCATGGTCTCGACGCCTGCCAGTTCGGGCGGGCGGCCAGAGACCGTGACCCCGAAAACCACGTCCTGCGTATCGGTCAGCCGCGACAACACCAGCGCCCATGCCATTTGCATCAGGGTGTTGACAGTGATGCCCCGGGATCGGCTGTCGTCGACCAGGCGCCCGGTGGCCTCGGCCGGCAGTCGCAGCCGGGTGGTGCGCGGCAGCCCCGTCCGCTGGCCCTCGGTGGTGTCCATGGATCCCAGCGCGGCCGCAAGCAGGGTGGGGCCCGGCAGGCCCGCCAGGTGTTCGCGCCAGACCCGTTGGCTGGTCTCGGGATCGCGGCTCGCCAGCCAGCCGATGTAGTCGCGGTAGGGCCGCGGGGCAGCGGGCAGGGCCGACAGATCACCGCCGGCCTGGTACAGCATCATCATCTCGTTGACGAACACCGGCAGCGACCAGCCGTCGATCACGATGTGATGGGCGGTGAGCACCAAACGCCATTGCGCACCGGGCAATTCGATCAGCAGGAAGCGGATGGCCGGCCCGCGCTCCAGATCGAAGGGCCGCCGCCGTTCGCCGGTTTCCAGCGCAGGCACGTCCTCGGGTGCGGCGGCGACGAGTCGCCAGGGCAGCTCGACGCGGGACGGCACGATCTGAACCGGGCGCGGGATCCCCCGGCTGAAGAAGCTGGCCCGCAGGTTCGGGTGGCGCACCAACATCTGCTCCGCGCAGTCACGCAGCAGTGCGACATCGAGTGCGCCGGTGATATCCGCGGCGATCCCGATGACGTACGGGTCGTCCGCCTCGTGCCCGTCGGCGAATTCGGCGAGCGTGGTCAGCGAATACAAGCCCTCCTGCAGCGGGCTCAGCGCCATCACGTCTTCGATGTCGGGCACGACATCGGTGTCGGCCGCCGTCACGTCGTGCCCTGGCGTGACGACGACCAAAGTTGCGTCACGGCAGCCAAATCCGACGACGACAGGCCGGAGGCGCTCATCGGCTCGAACCGGGTGTCGACCGCCGGCTCGTGCTGCTCGACGCCGGACTCCGCGTCACCCATTGCATCCAGCGCGGCTGCCAACTGCTGCACCGTCGGATTCTCGAAGATCATCCGTGGGCTGACGGCCAGCCCGGCGGCCCGCGCCCGGGAAGCGAGCTGCACGGACAGGATGCTGTCACCGCCGAGGGCGAAGAAGTCATCGAAGCGCCCGACGTCGGGGGTGGACAGCAGTTCGGCGAACACCGTGGCCAGCGCGCGTTCGGTGTCCGTGCGTGCCGGTTCGGTCTGGCCGCCGGTGCTGACCGCCGGCCGCGGCAGGCCGGGCCGGTTCAGCTTGCCCGACTCGGTCTTGGGCAGCGCATCGAGCACGGTCAGCGACGACGGCAGCATGTACCCCGGCAGTGTGGTGGCGATCGCGGCGCGCACCTCCCCGGCGAATGCCGCCTTCTCGGCGTCATCCACGATCGGCCGTTGGGGCACAACATATCCGGCCAGCGACGTGCCGCCGTGTACCTCCCAGGTGCGGGCCGCCGCGGCCGCGACCCCGTCGGCGGCCACCAGGGCCGCCTCGACCTCGGCCAGCTCGACGCGGAAACCGCGGACCTGCACTTGGTGGTCGGAGCGCCCGACGAATTCCAGCTGGCCGTCCTCGGTCCACCGGGCCAGGTCACCGCTGCGGTACAACCGCGAACCCGGTTCGAGTCCATAGGGATTGGCGACGAACCGCGTGGCGGTCAGGCCCGGGCGTTTCCAATATCCCCGGGCCAGCTGGTCACCGGAGTAGTACAGCTCACCCACCACACCGACCGGCACCGGACGCAGCCCGTCGTCGAGCAGGTAGGCCTGGGCACCCGGGACCGGCCTTCCGACAAGCGGATTCGGCGGGCCCAGCCGCCCGCGGGACACCGCGCCGGAGGTCTCGGTGGAACCGATGTTGTTCAACAGCTGGGTGCCGCCGTCGTCCTCGTCGGCGCACACCGACACCAGCCGTTGCAGCAGTGACGCGCTCATGGGTTCGCCGCCGCACACCAGCCGCGACAGCGAGCGCACGGCGCCGGGCCGGCTGTCCACCAGGGCCGAGACCAGGCTGGGCACCGCGGTGACCTGGGCGACCGAATACCGATTCATCAAGTCCCCGAGGGCCTCCGGGTCCCGGTGCTCGGCATCGTCGGCCAGGATCATGGTGGCGCCGGCCGCCAGGCCGGCCAGCATTTCCATGCCGCCTTCGAGAAAGGTGATCGAGGCCTGCGCCAGTCGCACGTCGTCGGTTCGCGGCGGGTAGTGCCGCAGCTGCCAGTCGAGCCGGGCGGCCATCGAACGATGCGTTCCCACTGCACCTTTCGGCTTGCCGGTGGACCCGGAGGTGAACACCAGGTACATCGGGTCATCGGGGTGTGGCAGTCGCACGTTCCTCGACTGCGGATCCACGTCGTCGCCGTTCACCAGGGCGCGTACCGCGGGATCGTCCAGCGAGATCAGCTCGACACCGGGCACCCGCGGCATGGTGGCGACCGCTTCGACCGTCGCGATCACGACCGGCGGCGCGACGTCGTCGAGCATGAATTGCTTTCGCGCCGTCGGATAGCCGGGATCGATGGGGAAGTAGCCGGCGCCGGCCTTCATGATGGCCACCAGCGCCACCACCAGCTCGATGCTTCGCCGCGTCGACAACCCCACCAGCGTGCCCGGGCCCACGCCGTTCTTGACGAGCAGGGCGGCCAGATTGTCCGAACTACGGTGCAGCGCGGGGTAATCGATGCTGGTGTCGCCGCAGCGCACCGCGATCCGCTCGGCTCCCCAGGCGCGGCTGGGTTCCAGCAATTCCGGGATGGTGCGCGGCCGGTCGTGCGGCGGCTGCTCGCCGCGGCTCCAGTCCCCCACGATGCGGTCTTGCTCACCGGCGTCGATCAGCTGAACGTCTCGCAAAGTCTGATCGAGGTCGTCGGCAAACGCGGTGAGCGCCCGGGTCAGCCATCCGGCCAGCCGCTCGATGGTGGCCTTGGCATACAGCTCGGTGCGGTAGATGACGTTGCAGTTGTAACCGATGCCGGCGGAGCCGTCGGTACCGAAGAAGTTGACGCTCAGGTCCGCGTGCGCCATGTCGAAGATCGGGTCCAGCGAGGTGCACACGGTGTCCTGCTCGCCGCTGCCCGCGGCCGCGGTCTCGATGACCCGGGTGGCGGACAGGTGATCCCGGACGTGCACGACGACCTGGAACAGCGGGTTGCGGGACAGCGAGCGCACCGGGCTGACGCTGTCGACGACACGGTCGAACGGCAGGTCCTGGTGGGCGTAGGCGGCCAGGGCGGTCTCCCGGGCACGCTTGAGCAGTTCCCGCAACGTCGGGTTGCCGTCCATGTCGTTGCGCAGCACCAGGATGTTGACGAAAAAGCCGATCAGCTGGTCCAACTCGGCTTCGGTACGGCCCGCGACCGGGGTGCCCAACGGAATGTCGGTCCCGCCACCGGCTTTGTGCAAGACCACGGCGACGGCCGTTTGCAGCAACATGAATTCGGTGATGCCCAGCTCGCGGCACAGCTCGCCGAGCTTGGCCCGGGTGGCCGCGTCGATGTGGAAGTCGACGGAGTCGCCCTCGCCGCTGGGCACCGGCTGGCGCGGGAAGTCCGGCCGCAGCCCGGTGTCCTCCGGCAGGCCGGCCAGTTGCCGGGTCCAGTACTCGCGCTGGTCGGCGGCGATCGCACCTTCCTGTCCGCCGGCGTCGCCCAGGAAGGTGCGCTGCCACGCCGCGTAGTCGGCGTACTGCACCCGCAGCGGGGCCCAGGACGGTGCCTCTCCCCCGCGCCGTGCCCGGTAGGCGGTCATCACGTCGGAGAACAGCACGCCCGCCGACCAGTGGTCGGACGCGATGTGGTGCACCACCAGCGACAGCACGTGTTCGGCGGTGTTCTCGGTGCGCAGCACCGCGACCCGGATCGGCAGTTCGGCGTCCAGCTCGAAGCAGTGGCATCGTTCGGCGTCGAGCTGCCGCTGCAGCCAGGCATCGTCGGGCCCCTGCTCGCGGCACACCGGGACCTCGACGCCGGCAGGGCCCACCACCTGATAGGGCACGCCGTCCAGCTCGACGTAGCTGGTGCGCAGGATCTCATGGCGCGCAACGACATCACCGACGGCGGCGATCAGCGCATCGATGTCCCACGGCCCGGTCAGTTTCGCCGCAAAGGGAATGTTGTTGACCCGGCTGGGCCCCTCCACGCGGTAGGCGAACCAGCTGCGCAGCTGGGACGCCGAGAGCGGCATGGGCTCGTCGTGTGCGGTGGCGATCAGCCTGGGCCGCGACTGCGTCAGCTCGCCGGAGCTCAACTGGTCGATCCGTTGGGCCAGTCCCCCGACCGTGGCGAGTTCGAACACGTCGCGGATGCCGATCTCGACGCCGCATTCGGCGCGGATCGCGGTGACCAGTTTGGTGGCGACCAGCGAGTGGCCGCCCAGATCGAAGAACGAGTCGTCGACGCCTACCCGCTCGTGACCGAGCAGCCCCGAAAAAAGTTGCGCGACGCGCTGTTCGGTGGGAGTGGTCGGATCGCGGTATTCGGTGGCCGCCGCGATCTGTGGTTGCGGCAGCGCGGCGCGGTCGATCTTCTGGTGCGCGGTGATCGGAATCTGGTCGAGCACCACGTAGGCAGCCGGGGTCATGTAATCCGGCAGCGCGGCGGCCACCCGGGCGCGAATGCGCTCGACGTCAACCGATTCCGTGCCGGCGCCCTGGGCCGGCGTCACGTAGCCCACCAGGCTCTTGCCCAGCTGGGGCAGGTCCATGGCCAACACGACCGCTTGCCCGACGCTGGGATCCACCGAGATGGCGGCCGCGATTTCGCCCAGCTCGATGCGGAAACCGCGGATCTTCACCTGCTCGTCGGCGCGACCGACGAATTCGATGTCACCGTGGGCGTTGCGGCGGGCCAGATCTCCCGAGCGGTACATCCGCCCACCGGGCGTGAACGGGTCGGCGACGAAGCGTTCGGCCGTCAGCTGCGGCCTGCGATGGTATCCATGCGCGACATGTGTTCCGGCGATGTAGATCTCACCGATCACGCCGACGGGAACCGGCTGCAGGGCGTTGTCGAGCAGATACACCTGGGTGTTGATCTTGGGCCGGCCGATCGGCACGATCCGGGTGCCCTGGGCGCCTTCCACCGGGTAGCTGGTGCAGTTCACCACGGTCTCGGTGGGCCCGTAGAAGTTGTACAGCGCCGCGTCGAAGGTGGCGTGGAACTTGTCGGCGATCTCGCCGGGCAGGGCCTCGCCGCCGATGGGCACGCGCCGCAGCGTCCGCCACTGGCTGACGCCGGGCAACGACAGGAAGAGCCCCAGCAGCGACGGCACGAAGTGCATCGATGTGATGCCCTCGCGGGCCAAAAGCTCGGTGAGATAGCCGATGTCGCGCAGGCCGTCGGGCCGCGGAATTACCAACCGGGCGCCCATGATCAACGTGCCGAAGATCTCGCCCATCGACACGTCGAAGCTGGGCGAGGCGACCTGCAGCAGCCGGTCGGTGTCGTCGATGCGGTATTCGTCGCCGAACCAGACGAAGTACTCGGCGATGGGTGCGTGCGGCACCGGCACACCCTTGGGCAGCCCGGTGGAACCCGAGGTGTAAATCAGATAGGCGGTGTTTTGCGGGCTCAGCGGCCGGATCAACTCGGCGGGCGCGGTGACCGGGTAGTGCGCGACGTCGGAAACCGGTTCGCGCAGCACCAGTTTGGCGTCCGCATCCTGGAGAATGAAGCTCAGCCGGTCCTCGGGGTAGGTGGGATCCACCGGCAGGTAGACCCCGCCCGCCTTGAGCACCCCCAGCGCGGTGATGACCAGTTCGGGCGACTTGTCCAGCAGTACCGCGACACGGTCCTCGGTGCCGATCCCCCGCTCGATGAGCCAGTGCGCCAACCGGTTCGACTCTTCATCGATCTCTCGGTAGGTGTAGGCGCGGCCCTCGTAGACGACGGCAACGGCGTCGGGCGTCAGCGTCGCGCGGCGGCTGACCAGCTGGGGCAACGTGCTGGCAGGCGTGACGAATTCCTCGCCGGTCGACACCGCACGCAGCCACTCGGCGTCTTCGGCGCCCATCAGCGCGCACGTCGACAGCTTCGCGTCCGGATCGGACAGCAGCCCGTCCAGCAGGGCGGCGTAGTGGCGCAACAACTGTTCGACCAGCTGCTGATCCATCACCTCGACGAGGTACTCGGCCTCGATCAAGCCGCCGCCGTCGCCCCCGGGCGTTCGGTCCAGCTCGACCATCAGGCTCAGCGGCAGTTGGTTGAAATGGCCGCGCAATTCGCCGCGTTCGCAGCGCACGCCCGGCGGGCAGAAGCCGGCGCCATCGGGTTCCCGTTGCCCGAAGCTCACCCGGGTCATCCGGTCGGCGCCGTGCCGGCGATCGGGGTTCGATTCGCGGACCAACCAGTCGAGGTCGGCGCGCGAATGAGCGAAGGCGCCCACCGCGCCGTCACGGGTTTGGGTCAGCAACTCGCGGAACGTCTGGTGCGGCTGCGGGCGCAGCCGGATCACCACGGTGTTGCCGTGGTAGCCGATGACATCCTCGGTGCCCACGCCGCGGTTGAGCACCGGGGCGGCGACGAGGAAGTCGTTCGACTGGGTGTAGCGGTGCACGAGCGCGGCGAAGGCCGCCATCAACACCATGTAGGCCGTGGCGCCCGTCTCGCGGGCCAACGCCGCGGCCCGGTCGACGGTCTCCGGCGACAGCTGCGTGGACGCGCGCTGCGCGCGCCAGGTGGTGGGCACCACCGAACCGTTGGGCCCGGGCAGCTCGAGTGGCTCCGGAAGGTCGGCCATCAGCGGACGCCAGTAGTCCAGATCCGCCTGACGAACGGCGGTCGAATCCGCCGGAACGCCTCCGCGGGCCTGCCCGTCGGCGAAGGCGTCGGGGTCGGTGTAGGCGCGGGTCAGATCCGCGAAGAACGGTGCCCACGAGCCGTCGTCCCAGGCGATGTGATGCGCCGTGATCAGCAGCATCAGCTCGTCGTCGGCCAGCCGCGCCGCCGTGACCCGCAGCGGCGAATCCTTGCTCAGGTCGAATGGGCGACGAAAGTCCCGCTGCGCCAGCACATCCAGGCGCAGCCGTCGCGCCTGATCGGTCAATCCGGCCAGGTCGTGTTCGGCCCACTCGGGTCGCAGATCCGCGCGGATCACCGGATGCGGATCGCCGTCGGCGTCGGTGGCATACGTGGTGTGCAGCACCGGGTGTCGCGCGGCGACGGCATCGACCGCGCGGTGCAACTGCGCGGTGTCGACGGTGCCCGACAGGCGGTAGGAGACGCAGATGTTGAGCAGCGCGCTGTCAGGGTCGACGGACTGCACGAACCACATCCGGTGCTGCCCGACCGACATGCGTGGCTCGTCGTCGCCCGATGCGGGTGCCGCGGCCGCCGTCCTGGCCAGGCCGCGCTCGTTTAGCTTGCGGCGCAGTAGTTCCAGGCGCTCGTCGTCGAGCCGGGTGCTGACACCGGTGGTGTTAGTCACGCTAGGAGTCCAACCTTTCTAGCATTGCGAGCGTTGAGTGGTGCGCGCCGTTGGCGGTGCCGGCGCGCTCGAATGACGGCGTCGCCGCCGGCGTTGAGTCGTCCCGCAACGCGTCGATCAGCTCGGTCACCGTGATGCCGCCGAGCATGCGGGACACCGGAACCGAGTTCCCTACCGTCCGGCGCAGCCGTTTGCGCAAATCGAGTGCGAGCAACGAGTCCACGCCCAGGTCGATCAGCGAGGTGGCGGGGTCGATCGACAGCGAATCACCCAGGTGCAGCGTCGCCGCCAATTCGCCGCGCACGATGTCGGCGAGCGGCTTTTCGACCGAGATATCGCTTGCCTCGTCCTCGGCGGCGCGCGCCACGCTGAATGGCATTGGCATGCCCTGGCTTTCGAAGAACACCTGAAGCCGCTCGAAGTCGGCGTCGAAAATCAGCGGGTCGCCGTCGTAGCGATACAGGCTCGCGGCGATCGCCCGCTGCGGCTCGATGGCCACCAGGCCGGAGCGCTCGGTACGGGTGATCTCGTTGCCCGCGACGACCCCGGCGCCCTGCCATAGGCCCCAGCGGATCGCCGTGCAGTCGCGGCCCGCGGCGCGCAACTGGGCGGCCAGCACGTCGAGCATCCGGTTGGACGCCGCGTAGGCCGCGTGGTTGTGTCCGCCCCAGACCCCGAACACCGATGAGCAGGCCAGGATCCGGCACTCCGGCCGCAGCGGCCAGACGTCGGCCAGCACCGCCAGTCCGCGCACTTTGGCCGCGCACACCGCGGCCACGTCAGCACCGCTGAGATCCGAACGTGAGCGGGCCTGGGCGATGCCCGCCGTGTGGATCAGCAGTGACGCGCCGGGCCCCGCGTATTCGGCGGCGACGGTGGCCACCGCGTCGCGATCGGTGATATCGCAGTGGGGGGCATGCACATTGGCGTCATACTCGCCGATGAGCTCGCGCAGAACCGCCGGATCAACACCGTTGCGGCTCAACAAGGTGACGGTCCGGGCGCCGCGTTCCAGGCAATACCGCGCGTACTGCAGGCCGATGGCGCCGCTGCCCCCGGTGATCACCACGTCGTCGAGCGCGGCCGCATCGAGCGGGCGCTGGGTCGCCGATTCGCCGCACGCACGGAACGTCCGGACGTGGCGTCGCGGTGATTCGATGCCCCGCACCGCGACCTCGGCCGGCTCACCCAGCAGCACGTCGATGACGGTTCGTGCCGTGGCGGCGTCGATCTCGCGGCGTTCGAGGTCCAGATGCCCGAATGCCTGGTCTGGGAATTCGAAGCCGACGCTGCGATGCATGGCCGCCAGCGCCGCCTGCGCGGGAGACACGTGGGAGTCGTCGCGGTCGACGTGTTCGGCACCGGCGGTGAGCATCCAGACGGCGCGGCAGCGGGGGCCGATGAGCGCGGGGTAATCGGGTAGGCCCGCGTCGGGCCGCCCGGCGATCAGGTCGATGGCGGCGGCGGGTTCGAGCGTGTCGAGTTCCGGGGCGGCGATCACGAGGATGTCCGCCTCGTCGGCCGGCACGGTTCGGCACCCGTCGTGTGCGGCAACGGCATCGAGGAGCCGCTGCGTCGGGGTGCCCGCACCGACGAAGGCGATGTCGAGCGTGCGGGCGCTGGGTGTGACCGGCGCCGTGGCCGGTTGCCAGTCCTCGACCGCCACGGTGAGCGCCGGCGCCGGCGCCGCCTCGGTCACCCGCCGCGGGGCCGCCCACAGGTGCACCGCACGCATCGGTGCATTCGGGAAGCCGCGCAGCGCAGGCCGGTCGGTCGTGGCAACCGCGTCGGCCCAGCGGAACCCGGGGTCGGCGGTCGCGAGGGCGGCGATGCTCGCCGACAACGACTCGGTGATGGGTCGGTCGCGATGGCCCGAGCCGACGATGACGGCCGACTCGTCGTCGACGATGTCGCCCAGCGGGTACAGCAGCGACGGGTGCGCGGAGAGTTCCACGAAGGTGTCCGCCCCGCAGCTGCGGGCATGCTGCACGGCGAGGTCGAATCGCACGGTACCGCAGAGGTTTTCATACCAATAGGCGGAGAAGTCGGTCGCCTCCCCCAGCTCGGCGCCCAGCGTGGAGCCGATGAAGCGCACCGCGGCATCCCGGAAGGTCGACTTCGGTGTCAGCTCAGCCAGGCTCGCCCGCAACGGCCGTAGCGCACTGGTGTGTCCGGGATAGTCGACGGACAGCTGCTGGCTGAAGATTGCGCGCCGTTGGGCCAGCGCCACCACGGCGGCCACCGCGTCGTGATCACCGGCGACCACGGTCGACGACGGCCCGTTGACCGCCGACACTTCCAGCCAGCCCGGGGCCTGCGCGAGCAGCGCCTCGGCGGCCTCGAGACCCGTCCCGAGCACCGCCATGGCGTAGTGGCCGGTGAGCTGGTCGACCACGGTGGCGCGGGCGACGACTAACGCGACCGCGTCGGGCAGCGATATCGCTTCTGCCACATAGGCCGCCGCCACTTCGCCGAGGCTGTGACCGATGGTCATGTCCGGCAGTACCCCGCAGGACCGCCACGCCTCGGCCAGGCTCACCGCGTGGGTGAACTGGGCGGCCTGGATCTCGGGGCGTGACCAGTTGCGTTCTGCGTCGCCGACCAAATACGGCAGCGGGGAGGCGAATCCGGCGGCGCCGAAAGCGTGCGCGCACCGGTCGGCGGCCTCGCGGTAGGCCGGTAACAGTTGGTAGGCGCCGGCGCCCATCGCCTGCCATTGATTGCCCTGGCCGGGGAAGACGAACGCGACGCGCGGCGGCGTCGTCTTCGCGGAGTACGAGACCAGCTCGTGCTCCTCGCCGCCGGCGATCGCCGACAGTCCCGCGACGAGCTCGGTGCTGTCCGCCGCTCGCACCACCGCGCGGTGCCGTCGTATGCGCCGCAACCGCAGCAGGGTGGAGGCGACCGCGTCGGTCAGGTCTGCCGAATTCGCCACGCGGCCCACGTAATCGGCGATGGCGGCGGCGTCGCGGCGGATCAGCTCTGGGTCGTGGGCACTCAGCAGCACCGGGATACGCCCGTCGGGCAGGCCATGGGTGGGCATCATGCGACCTCGGGGACGGAGACGATCAGATGCGCGTTGGTGCCGGCGATCCCGAACGCGGACGCCGCGGCGGTGCGCTGCCCGTCGATGGCCGGCCACGGTGTCAGGGTCTGGGCCAACCGTAAACCCTGCTTGTCCCAGTCGATTTCGGGACTGGCGTCGCCGGCGTGCAGGGTGGGTGGGACGGCGCCGTGCTCGGCGGCGACCAACACCTTGGCCAGACCCAGCGCGCCGGCGGCGGCCAATGAGTGACCGACGTTGGATTTCACCGAACCCAGCAAGGCTCCGGCGCCGGGCTCGGTGTCGCCGTAGGTCTGGGCCAGCGAGCGCAACTCGGTTCGGTCGCCGAGACGGGTGCCCGTGCCGTGCCCCTCGATCATCCCCACCTCGGCGGGCTTGATCCCGGCCTGGTCGATGGCCCGCTGGAACAGCCGGACCTGGGCCTCGCCGCTGGGCGCGCTCAGACCGGCGCTGCGCCCGTCCTGATTCATCGCGGTGGCCCGCACCTCGGCGACGATCCGCCGGCCGGCGCGCAACGCGGCCGATTTACGTTGCAGCACAAACATCGCCGCTCCCTCGGCCCAGACGGTTCCGCTGGCCTGCGCGCTGTAGGGGCGGCAGTATCCGTCGTCAGAGAGCGCGTGTTGCTTGGAGAATTCGACGAAAAAGCCCGGTGAGCCCAGCACGTTGACCCCGCCCGCGATCGCCAGATCGCAGTCGTGGTTCTGCAGCGAGCGCACCGCGACGTGGAAGGCCACCAGCGCGGACGCGCACGAGGAATCCAAAGTCAGTGCCGGCCCGGCCAGTCCCAGCGTGTAGGCGATGCGACCCGAGATGACGCTCAGTGCGGTCCCGGCGAGCAGATGCCCGCTGTGTTCGGAGAATTGGGCCATTTCGGGCCCGTAGCCGGTGGCCGAGGCACCGACGAAGCAGCCCACATCGTGCCCGGCCAGGTCGTCGGGGTTGATGCCGCTGTTCTCGCACGCCCGCCAGGCCACCCGCAACGCGACCCGCTGCTGCGGGTCCATCACGACGGCCTCGCGGGGCGAGATGCCGAAGAACTCCGGATCGAATGTGGTTGCCCCGGTGAGGAAGCCGCCGCGGTCATGAATCTCCTTGAAGCCGCTGCGGCGCGAGCCGGCGAGCAGTTCACGCACCGCCCAACCACGGTCGGTGGGAAACGGGCCCAGCGCCTCCCGGCCGTGTGCCAGCAGATCCCAGTAAGCGTCGGCGGTTTCGATGCCGCCGGGCGCCTCCACACCCATTCCCACGATCACGACCGGGTCGGCGTGCGCGGCGTCGAGGCCCACGTCAAACCCATCGTCAGACATCGATGTCATCCGGCATTCACCTGCGCGGCGATCGCTTCGACGTGGTCGTAGACGTAGAAGTGCCCGCCGTCGTACAACGACAAGGCGAAGGACCCGGCGGTGTGCCTTTCCCACTGCCGCAGCACGTCGGTGGCGATGCGGTGGTCGTCGTGGCCGCCCAGCACATGGATGTCTGCACCGATGCGAACATCGGGGCTGGGATCGTAGCCGTTGAAAGCCTGGTAGTCGGCGCGCACCGCGGTGGTGATCAGTTCGGAGAACTCTTCGTCGGCAAGCAGTTCGGGGTCGGTGCCGCCCAGATCGGCGATGTCGGCCAGCAGCCCGTCGTCACTGGTCGGCAGTTCGGGCATCTCGGCGACGACGCACGGCGGCGGGCCCGCCGATACCCAGAGCTTGTGCACGGCTGCGCCGTGCGTCTCGGCGACACGGGCGAACTCGAAGGCGACGACGGCGCCCATGCTGTGCCCGAACAACTTCAGCGGTGCGACGGTGGACCATGGTGCCGCCTGGAAGAGGCTGGCGGCCAGGTCGTGCACGCTGTCGTGGCCGGGTTCGCTGAGGCGGTCGGCCCGTTGCGGGTACTGAACGACGTAGGTGTCGCCGCCGGCGGCCAGCGCGGCCGCCAGCACCCGGTAGCTTGCGGCGGCCGCGCCGGCGTGCGGGAACACCACGGTGGCTCCGGTGGAGGAGCCGTTGTCGCGGCCCGAGGTCAGCTTGATCCAGGACGGGAACGTACCGGACACGGCGATCAGGTTATCCAATGTCATTGCGCAGTCTACGATTTCGCGGGTTGCTGAGTGGCCGCCAGAACCGATTCGGCGTCCATGCCGATCACCTCCAGATAGAGCTCGGCGACCTGGTCGAGCCGGCCGGGGTCGTCCTCGCCGGCACCGAGCACCGCGGCCAGCGTCGACACAGTTCGATTGGCGAAGATGTCGGCGACCATGATGTCCGGTGCGTCGAGCCAGGCCCGAATTCTCGCCACCGCCTGGGTGGCGAGCACCGAGTCACCGCCGAGCGCGAAGAAGTCGTCGTCGACCCCGATGTTCTCCCGGCCGAGCAGCTCGCCGACGATGAGTGCCAGTGCGGATTCCAGCGGCGTCGACGGCGCCCGGTGGCCCGGCCGCTGCGATTGCGCCACGGCGGTTTGCAATTCGCGCGCGACGGCCCGGCGGTCGAGCTTTCCGGCATCGGTGAACCCGATCCGCTCCACTACCGTGATGTGGCGCGGGACCATGTGCGCGGGCACGAGGTCAGCGAGGCGCTGCCGGATGCGCTCGGCGGTCAGGGAGGCGTCGTCTGTGCACACCTGCGCGGCCAGCACGTCGGACTCGCCGGACACGGCGATCAGCGCGGCCACCGCAGTGCGCACCCCGGGCACCCGCCGCAGCGCGGTCTCGATCTCACCCAGCTCGACGCGATAGCCGCTGATCTTGACCCGGTGGTCGGCCCGGCCCACGAATTCGAGGGTGCCGTCCGGCCAGTAACGCACCAGATCGCCTGTGCGGTACCAGATTCGGCCGTCATGCTCGACGAAGCGTTCGGCGGTGAGATCCGGGCGCCCGCGGTAGCCGCGCGCGATGCCACGGCCGGACACCCAGTATTCGCCGGGCACCCAGTCGGGGCAGTCGGCGCCGGTGTCGTCGACGACGCGGCAGGCGTTGTTGGGAAGCGGGACGCCGAACGGCAATGCCGTCCAATCCTCCGGTATCGTCTCGGTCACCTCGAAAATGCTGTTGTGCACCGGGGTTTCGGTCGCACCGCCGAGGCCCGCGAAGCGTAGGTTGGGCGCTTCGGCCTGTAGGCGGCGCACCACCTCGGGCCGCACCCAGTCACCGCCGGTGGGGATCACCCGCACCGAGGACAGTCGTCCGCGCCCGACTTCGATCAGCATCTCCAGCCAGCCGGGCATGAAGTGGAGCACCGTGACCTGGTGGCGCTCGATGAGCCGGGCCCAGGCGTCGGGATCACGCCGCTGCGCTTCGTCGACCACCACGATGGACCCGCCGGTGCGCAGGGTGACGAAGACGTCCATCACCGAGATGTCGCCCTCCAGGGTCGACAGGGCCAGGCATCGATCGCCCGCGCCGATCTCGAAGTGGCGGCCGATGAATTCCACGGTGTTCATCGCCGCGTCGTGGGTGACCTCGACCCCCTTGGGCTCGCCGGTGGAGCCCGAGGTGAACAACACGTAGGCGAGCGCGGCGGGATCGACTCTCGCTGAAGTAATCTCGGCGCTCGAGGCCGCGCCGCGAAGGACATCGGCCAGCACCAGTTCGCGGAGCGGCACGGACAGCGGCCGTCCGCCGCACACCAGGGCCAGGCTCACCGCACCGGATTCGAGGATGCGCTCGGCGCGATCGCGCGGTTGGTCGGCGCCGATCGGCAGGTACACGGCGCCGATGGTCAGGATGCCCAGCAGGGCCGGAATCTGCTCGGCGGTCTTCGGTCCCATGATCGCGATCGTGTCGCCGGCGGCCACACCGGCGTCGCGCAGCGCCGCGGCCACCGCCAGCGCCTGGTCGCGCAATTGCGCGTAGCTGAGGTCGCCGGTACTCGCGAACACCGCCGGAGCGTCGGGCCGCCGCGCGGCCTGCCGAAAGAACCCGTCGTGCAAGGCTTCTCCGCTGGGTTCCGCGGTACGCGCGTTGGCCGCCTCGCGCACCGCGCGCTGCGCCTGGGGCAGCGCCGGGGGGCCCGGCGCGTCCCAGGAGTCGTCGGCGTAGGTCAACTGGAGCAGCTCGTCGATGTGGTAGCCGAACATGGCGTCGATGACGCCCGGGGGGAACATGCCTTCGCGCACATCCCAATTCACCAGCACGCCGCCGTTGAACTCGGTGACCTGCGCGTCGAGCAGCACCTGCGGCCCCTGGGAGATGATCCATCCCGGGGTGCCGAATCGGTCGGTCACCTCGCGGCTGAACAGTTCACCGAGCCCCAGCGCGCTGGTGAACACCACCGGGGCGAGCACCTGGGTGCCGCGATGACGGCTGAGGTCACGCAGCACCGACAGCCCGGGATAGGCGGAATGGGCCGCGGCCGTGCGCATCGCGTCCTGCACCACCTGCGCCCGCGCGGCCGCGGTGTTCGCGCCGGCGAGATCGATGTCGAGCAGCAGCGAGGAGGTGAAGTCACCGACCAACGCGTCGACGTCGGGGTGCAGGGCCTGGCGCCCGAAGAGCGGGACGTTCAGCAGAAAGCGCGAGGTGGTCGACCAGCGCGCCAGGGTATTGGCGAATCCCGCGGCCAGCGCCATCGCCGGGGTGATGCCCCGCGCCTGGGCGCGGGCGAACAGCGCATCGCGGGTTTGCGGGTCCAGCCAGTGCCAGCGCCGGGTGCTCTGCGTGCGGCCGCGGCCGCCGGTGGACGGCAACGCCGGCGGGTCGGGCAGCTCCGGCAGGCGCCGCGCCCACCAGTCCCGGTCGGCCTCGCGGGCCGGTCGGGGCTGGGCCTCTTCGGCCTCGATGGCTTGGCGGTACTGCCGGTAGGTGTAGCTCAGCTCGGGGAGGTCGCGGCCGCCATAGAGGGCCGCGAGGTCGCCCATCAGGGTGCGGTAGCTCATCGCGTCGGCGGCCTGCATGTCCAGGTCGACGTGCAGCCGCGAGCGCTCGGACGGCAGCAGCGTCACCGCCAGTTCGAACACCGCGCCGTCGAGCTGCTGGTGGGATTTCACGTCGCGGATGTCGGCGAGCCGCCGCTCGACCTCGTCGGCGCTCAGCTCTCGCAGGTCCTCGACGTCGACCGGGAAGGCGCCGGTCTGGTCGGCCGGGGTGATGCGCTGGGTGCCGTCGGGCAGGAAGCGCACGCGCAGCATCGGATGGCGGCGTGCCAGCGCGGTCGCCGCCGCGCGCAGCCGCTCGGGGTCGATCGGTCCACCGTCGAATTCGACGTAGAGGTGACCGGCGACGCCACCGAGCTGCTGGTCATCGTGGCGGCCCACCCACATCGCGTGCTGCATCGGGGCCAGGGGAAACGGCTCGTCCTCGGCCGCTGGCTCACCGCCCCCGGGCGTGGGAAGGGTCTGGTGGTCGGCGCTTTGCCCGCCGGCGGTGACCAGGCGGGTCCAGGCGTCGATCGTCGGCTGCTCGGCCAGGGTGGCGAAGTCGATGGCGATGCCCTGACGGCGCCAGCGGCCGGCCAACGTCATGATGCGGATCGAGTCCAGGCCCTGGCTGATGAGGTTGTTACCCGGCTGAACTGCATCGACGTCGACGCCGAGCAGTTCGGCCACCTCCGCCCGGATGTCCTCCGAGCGTGCCGAGGCGTGCACCACAGACCCTCCCTGAATTAGCACAGGCTGCCCTAATTTTTTGGTTACCCTATCCTTACTCCCTGCGTCCCCGCTACTAGCCCCGTGCGAAGCCCCCTCTGAAGGAGCCATGAGCCCGAACACACCGCGGCCGCCGGCCGGAGTCCTCGACGGGTTTGTGCCCTTTCCCGCCGAACGGAGCGCCGCCTATCGGGCGGCCGGTTACTGGACGGGACGGGCCCTGGACACGATCCTGACCGACGCGGCCCGGCACTGGCCCGATCGAATCGCCGTCCTCGACGCCATGGGCGACACCGGCTTCAGTTATGCGGACCTTGACGACCAGGCCAACCGCGCGGCCGATGGACTGCGCGGCGCGGGCATCGCGCCGGGCGACCGGGTGCTGCTGCAATTGCCGAACGGCTGTCAGTTCGCGGTCGCCCTGTTCGGCCTGCTGCGGGCCGGGGCGATCCCGGTGATGTGCCTCCCCGGTCACCGGGCCACCGAACTAGGGCATTTCGCCGCGGTCAGCGGGGCCACCGGGCTGCTGATCGCCGACACCGCAGGCGGATTCGACTACCGGACGATGGCGCAGGGGCTCATCGAGCGGCACGGCGCGCTCAAGCACGTCATCGTCGACGGCGACCCTGGGCCGTTCACCTCGTGGGCGCGACTGCGCGAACGGGCGGTAACCGGGACAGCGCCGGCGACTCCCGATCCGGGATCGCCTGCGCTGCTGCTGGTTTCGGGTGGCACCACGGGCACGCCCAAGCTCATCCCCCGCACCCACGACGACTACGTCTTCAACGCGAAGGCCAGCGCCGAACTCTGCGGACTCACCAGCGACGACGTGTATTTGGCGGTGCTGTCGGCCGGGCACAACTTCCCGCTCGCCTGCCCGGGTCTGCTCGGCGCGATGACGGTCGGCGCCACCACCGTTTTCGGCACCGACCCCAGCCCCGAAGCGGCCTTCGCCGCCATCGCGCGCCACGGCGTCACGGTGACCGCCCTGGTGCCGGCGTTGGCCAAGCTGTGGGCGCACGCGTGCGACTGGGAACCCGTGACGCCAAAGACGCTGCGGCTCTTGCAGGTTGGTGGCGCTAAGCTGGAAGCCGAGGATGCCCGCCTGGTGCGCAGCGCGCTGACCCCGGGCCTGCAGCAGGTGTTCGGGATGGCCGAGGGGCTGCTGAACTACACGCGCCTCGACGATCCCCCGGAACTCACCGAACACACCCAGGGGCGGCCCCTGTCCGCGGCGGACGAACTGCGCGTCGTCGATGCGGAGGGAAAGCCGGTAGCCCCGGGCGAGGAAGGGGAGCTGCTGGTCCGCGGACCGTACACGTTCAACGGTTACTTTCGGGCCGAGCGCGACAACGAGCGCAGCTTCGACGCGCAAGGGTTCTTCCGCAGCGGTGACGTGGTGCGGCTGCGTCACGACGGCTATCTGGTGGTGACCGGTCGGGTCAAAGACGTGATTTGCCGTGGCGGAGAGACCGTTTCGGCGGCGGACCTGGAGGAGCAGCTGCACAGCCATCCGGCGATCTTCTCGGCCGCCGCGGTCGCGCTGCCCGACCCCTACCTGGGCGAGAAGATCTGTGCGGCAGTGGTTTTCAACGGCCCTGAACTGTCGCTGACAGAACTGAACGGCTATCTCGACGAGCGCGGTGTGGCCGCGCACGCCCGCCCCGACGTCTTGGTGGCGATGACGTCGCTGCCCACCACCCCGATCGGCAAGATCGACAAAAAGGCGATCGCCGGTCAGGTTTCGGCGCGACAGGTATCGACGCCGCGTTGACGCTGTGCCCCTGCCCAGTGGCCGACCGGATCAACCCATCGCCGCATACAGTCCGGCCAACAGGCCCGCCGTGGTGTCGAAGTCCATGCACCGATCGGTCACGGACTGGCCGTAGACCAGCTCCCCGCCGAGCGATTGAGCACCGGCGATCAGGAAGCTCTCCAGCATCAGACCGGCAATACCGCGCTCGCCCGCGGCGATGCGCGCGGTCAATTCGGCGGTGACCTCGGCCTGCCGCACATGGTCTTTGGCCGAGTTGGCATGTGAGCAGTCGATCATGACCTGCCCGGAAAGCCCTGCCTTGCTTAGCCGTTCGACCGCGGTGGTTACCGAGGCGGTGTCGTAGTTGGGTCCGGTGGTGCCACCCCGAAGGATCACGTGACAGTCGGGATTGCCCATGGTCTCGACCACCGCCGCGCGACCGAAGTTGTCGGTGCCGAAGAAATTGTGCGGCGCCGCAGCGGCTTTCACCCCGTCGATGGCGACCTGGACGTTGCCGTCGGTGCCGTTCTTGAACCCGACCGGCATCGACAGGCCCGACGCCAACTGGCGGTGCACCTGCGACTCGGTCGTCCGGGCGCCGATCGCGCCCCAGGCGACGGCGTCGGCGATGTACTGCGGGCTGGTGGGCTCCAGGAACTCGCATCCCACCGGGAGGCCGACGTCGATGACGTCGAGCAATAATCCACGCGCGATGCGGATGCCCCGCTCGACGTCGAAGCTGCCGTCCATGTTGGGGTCGTTGATCAGTCCCTTCCACCCGACGGTGGTCCGCGGCTTTTCGAAGTAGACGCGCATCACGATCTTCAGCCGATCCGCGTACTCGGCGGCCATCGGGGCGAGCCGGCGTGCGTAATCGAGCGCCGCGACGGGATCGTGCACCGAGCACGGGCCGACCACCAGCAACAGCCGGTCGTCAGCACCGGCCAGGATCGCCGAGATCTCGTCGCGATCGCGCTGGACGGCCTGGGCACGCCGCGCGGTCAACGGCAGTTCCGTGCGGATCACCGCCGGTGCCGACAGTTCCCGGAACGAGACGATCCGGTGATCGGACGTATCGATGGTCGCCGTCTCGCAATTGATGATGGACATGTGGGGTGTGTGCCTTTCTGTGATGGCTCCCAGGGCACGCCCGCTGGTTCCCGATGCCCTGAAAAACGAAAAGCAGCGACCGTGTGGTCACTGCTGGGCTCCGGGTATCAGTCGTGCGCGTGCGTCAATCGGCCGCCGCATCGCTGGCTCCACCCGGAGCCACGATAAAGCGCCAATACGCGCGCACGCCGATATTCACGTCGGCGAAGATACCACGTCGGTGCGGCGCGGCCGAAAGCGCGTCTCGGCGAGCGGGTGGTTGCGGACCGGGCCGAGTCCGAACGGGGCTCAAAACCGCGCTGGCCCAAGCGAATCAGCGCAGCCTCAGCTCCGCGATCTGATCGAGGAATGCGCGCGCGGGCGCGGACGCACTCGCGGAGACCGCGACGCCGAGGCGCCGCACGGTCTGGGGCAGCAGCGGACGCACCGCGACGCCGGGCAGATCGGGCAGGCCGGCGCTGGGCAGGATGCTCACGCCCAGCCCGGCGCGCACGATCTCGAGCGTCGCCGCAATCTCGCGCGCCTCGAAGGCCAGGTCGAACTCGACCCCTTCGCGCCGCGCGATCGGCATGAACACCTCCGCACAACCGCCGGTCCCGCGAACGAACGGTTCCTTGGCCAGGTCGGCGTAGGTGACGACGTCCTTGGCCCCCAGCCAGTTGTCGGCCGGTACCACGGCAACCATGTCCTGTTCGCCGAGGACCGCGACGTCAAGGCCCTTGCTGGGCAGGCTGACCACACCGGCTTCGGCGGCCCCCTGGTCGAGCCAATCCCGAATCTCTTGCTCGCTGCCCTCGAGCAGCCGGATGGCGACGGCCGGATGCCGCTGGGCGAATGCCCGGAGTTGGGGGGCGACGAGCGTCGCGGTGGCGGACGGCAGGCTCGCGAGGCTCAGCGTCCCGGTGATGTCGCCCGCCAGGCCGGCGACCTCGGTGCGCATCAACGCGATCTGCCGCACCGCTTCTCGCGCATGCGTCAGCGCGACGGCGCCCGCTTCGGTCAGGCAGAGCCCGTCCCGGCGGCGCAGAAACAGCGGCAGGCCCAGCTCTTTTTCCAGCGCGGCGACGGTGCGGCTCACCGCCGGCTGGCTTAACCCGAGCCGGCGGCTCGCCGCCGTGAAGCCGCCCTGGTCGACCACCGTGATGAAGGTTCTGACCTGCGCCAACGTCGTCATCGATCCTCCATAAGGGCCACGTCATCGCCCATACCAACAACGTTATGAGGATTTGGCATTCCACAACGTTGAGGTAATCATACGAAGGCCGTCGAAGGAGGACACCATGACCGCAAGGCGCGTACTGATCACCGGGGCATCGAAGGGGATCGGCCGGGCAGTCGCCGACCGGATCGCGAAGTCCGGCGACATTCCGGTCGGCGTGGCTCGCACCGGGCCCGACGACTTCCCGGGCGAGTTCTACGAGGCGGACCTGGCCGATCGGGCGGCGACCGACGCGGTGCTCGGGCGGGCCCTGGCGAACGGACGCATCGACGCGGTGGTCAACAACGTGGCCGTCGCGCGGTTCGGCCGACTCGGTTCGATCGATCTGGACGATCTGGCCAGCACGTACGACCTGAACGTGCGCGCCGCCGTCCAGGTGGTTCAGGCGGTGCTGCCCGGCATGCTGGCCAGCGGGTGGGGGCGCATCGTCAACGTCACCAGCTTGACCACGCTGGGCACGCCCGAACGCACGCCGTATGCGGCGACGAAGGCGGCGCTGGAAGCGTGCACCCGTATCTGGGCCGGCGAGCTGGCACAGTCCGGCATCACCGTCAACGCCGTCGCGCCCGGGCCCATCGAAACCGAGATGTACCGCGAGCTCAGCCCGGTCGGCTCCGAACGCGAAGCCCGCATCCTGCAGACGATTCCGCTGCGCCGCCTCGGGACACCCCGCGAAATCGCCCACGCGATCTGCTCCCTGCTGGATGAGGATGCCGGCTACATCACCGGCCAGATCATCCGAGCCGACGGCGGCGGCAGCATCGCCGCGTAGCGACACTCATCGGCGAGATTGACGGTGTGGAGGGCCAGCCAGAATCGTTGGCGCGCAACGCATGGCGGCCCCCTCGGCGAAATCAGAGTCAAGGGTATGCCCGCTGGCTTTCTACGCCGGCGCCGTCCTGGGTTAGCCGGTGCCCAGGAGGCGTTGCTTCTGTTCGGCGAATTCGGTGTCGGTCAGCGCGCCGCTGGCGCGGAGTTCGGCGAGTTTGCCTAGCACGTCGGTGATTTCACGCAGCTCGGCGGCGCTTCCCCCCGTTGGCGTTTTGCGCGAAGGCCTCCCCCGCTCGTGCAGTGCTCCGGCAGGAACCTGACGGCGGGGCATATCGCTGGTGTCTGCCGGTCGCTGCGCCCGGGAGTCGGGGGCGCCCCGGCCGGGCAGACCCATCAACGGCGCGCCACCGAAGAGCGGCATGTGGCCGAGCGGTCCGGGGCCGGGACGGGCCGCGCTGGCGGTGGGCGACTCGAGCGCGGTGAGGCGCAGTTCGGGCGCCGCCGTGGACCAGCCCTGCGGCACCGACATGCCGCCCAAGGAGGACGCGCGCCCCATTCCCGCGGACACCGTCATCGCTTTGGTCGACGGGCGCGGCGCCGCCGGCCCATCGAGCTTTGCGACCTTCGGCTTTGCCCCCGGCTCGGTGATTTTGTGTTCGGCGTCGGAGATGAATCCCGCTGCGCCCGAGACCCCGATCAGCCCAACGCCGTTGCCCAGGAACCCCGAGCCGAGCGACACCAGGTTGTAGGGGTTCATGAAGCTGGAGAAGTCGCCGAGTCCTGACGCCGACGAGGTGGAACTGAGGCTTTGCAGCGCATTTGGGACGGCGTTCATCGCGTTGCTGGACAGTGTCGACTGCACGCGTCCGGCCGAGGTGCCGGCAGCCTGGGCGACGGCGGCGTTCTGCGCGGGAAGCTCGCCCTCATTGGTCGTCTGCTGCGGCGGGGTGAAGGGCGTCACTTGCGCGGCCGCCCGCGAGGCGCCGGCATAGCCGTACATCGCGGCGACGTCCTGGGCCCACATCTCGCCGTAGGCCACCTCGGTGGCCGCGATCGCGGCGGTGTTCTGGCCCAGCAGGTTGGTGGCGACCAGCGAGGCCAACTGGGAACGGTTGGCCGCGATCACCGAGGGGTGCACGGTCATCGCGTATGCCGATTCATATGCCGTCGCAGCGGCTTTGGTCTGAGCGCCGGTCTGCGCGGCCTGCTCGGCGGTGGCGTTCAGCCAGGCTACTTGGCCCGCGGCCGCGGCCGCGGCCGTCGCCGCGGACGGCCCCTGCCACGGCTCATCGGTGAGCCCCGAGATCACCGACTCGATGTTGGCCGCCGTGGCGTGCAGTTCAGTGGCCAGCTCATCCCACGCCGTCGCTGCGGCGAGCAGCGGCCCCGAGCCGGGACCTGCGTACATGCGGCCGGAGTTGACCTCCGGCGGCAATACCGCGAAGTGCATTCGGTTCCTCTGGGGTCGTGGAGGCGCCGGTCGTTCGCCCCCGCTCAAGTCCACCTGGTACCACGTGCTGCCGATTCTCAATCCTGCAGGCGCGTGGGCATTCAGGTGCGTCGCCCCCCGGGGATGTCAGGCGGATGCGCCGCTGCGCTGGCGTTTCATGCGGCGTCCAAAGTCGTTGCACACGGCCAAGACTGGTGCACGAATGGGAAGTGAAAATCATCATACCGGCCTTTCGGCACCGTGACCGCCTGCGTTCACGGGTTGGCTGACGTGGCGTACTCGGGTTGCCAACGCACCTGCGCGATGCGGTCGGCGAGCTCTGCGTCGCTGCGCCTCGGGGCGACGCCGTCCGCGACCGCCTGCACGGCGACCGCGTGCCCGATGCGCAGGGCGACGTCGGGCACGTCTGCCCAGGCCGGCAGCAGCGGCTGGTCGGGGTCGGCGAGGGCGGGCGATGCCTCGCCCAGGGTCTCCGCGGCGACGCGCATCATCTCGTCGGTGATCCTGGTCGCCTGGGCCGCCGTCACCCCGAGTCCCATGGCGGGAAAGATGTACACGTTATTGCATTGGGCGACAGCGTGTTCCACACCATCGCGGTGTAGCGGGGCGAACGGTGATCCGGTGGCGATCAGGGCCCGGCCGTCTGTCCACTGATCCAGCTAAGCGGGGCGCGCCTCGGCGCGGCTCGTGGGGTTGGACAGCGGGAAGATGATCGGCCGCTCGGTCTTGCCGGCGAGTTCGCGCACGATGCTCTCGGTGAAGGCACCCGTCGCGGTCGACAGGCCGAGCAGCACGCCCACGTCGACATGGTGGACGACGTCGGCCAGCTGCGCGGGACCCGACAAACCCCACCGGGCGACGCGGCCGGGGGGCTGGGCGAATCCGCGCTGGGCATCAGACAGGTCGGCGCGGTCATCGGTGAGCAGGCCGACGACGTCGACGACCCAGATGCGCTGCGAGGCAGCCTGTTCGGAGAGCCCTTCGTTCATCATTTGCCGCCGAATCATGTCGAGCGCTCCGATGCCGGCCGAGCCGGCGCCGAGCATGACGATTTCTTGCTGCGAGAGCGGGCGGCCCGCGACTTTGGCCGCACCGTGCAGTGCACCGAGTGTGACGGCGGCCGTTCCCTGGATGTCGTCGTTGAACGTGAGCAGCGAGTCGCGGTAGCGGGCCAGGATCGGCAGCGCATGCGTCGTGGCGAAGTCCTCCCACTGCAGCAACACATTGGGCAGCTGCTTGCGCACCGCGGCGACGAACTTGTCGATGAACGCGTAGTAATCGTCGTCGTCGATGCGCCGGTGTCGCCAGCCCAGGTATTGGGGATCGTCGAGGAGTTCGCTGTTGTCGGTACCCACGTCGAGCACGATCGGAAGTGTTCGCGCGGGATCGATGCCGCCGATCAGGGTGTAGAGGGACAGCTTTCCGATAGGGATCCCCATCCCCCCGATCCCCTGGTCGCCCAGGCCGAGGATGCGCTGCCCGTCGGTCACCACGATTACGTCGACCTCGCGCTGCGGCCGGTTGCTCAGCACCTCGTCCAGGCAGTCACCTTCGGCGTAGGAAACGAACAGCCCCCGGGGCCTGCGGTAGATCTCACTGAACCGCTGGCAGGCCTCGCCCACGGTGGGGGTGTAGACGATGGGCAGCGCTTCGGGAATGTGGTCGCGCAGCACCCGGTAGAACAGCGTTTCGTTGCGGTCCTGCAATGCCCGCAGATAGATGTGTTTGTCCAGATCATCGCGACGAGTGGAGAATTCGTGCCAACAATGCTCGGCTTGCTGCTCTAGCGTCTTCACCGTCGTCGGCAGCAGACCCAGGAGGCCCAATCGCCGGCGCTCGGCCTCGGTGAAGGCGGTGCCTTTGGTGGTCAGCGCATCGAACAGTCTGGCCGTACCGCGGAGCTCCTCGGGCATCGTCAACGTCCCTTCTTGCGACTCTCGCGGCAACGGGAAACGGTGGTGTCCAGATCATCATCGGTCATCGAGGGTGCTTTGTCTGCCCAGCTGTCGGCTTCGGACAAACGCATACAGCCTTTGCGATGGGCGCTCGGATTGGGGCCCGCGGGTTCTGGTCGGTTGCGCTCTCCGGTCGAGGACCACTAGGCGGACGCGCAGTTTGCTGCGGGCGTCACGGTTCTCGCGAACTTCGGTACGGGAGTTGTCGTCGGTAGCGACGTAGGGCCCAGTGGCGCGGCGCTTTTGGAGGATCGCTCGATTGTTTGCCCGGATCTCCGGTGCGAGAAATGTTTCACTGACACTATTCCAATACGGCCGTACATCACGATATGGTAACCGAGGCGCCGTTTCGGCAGGTCCGCAAGCGTCCCGTGTGGTCTCGCCAGGATTGCGCCGGCTCTGTGGGTGGGATTCGACAGGTGGGGTCATCACGTCGAGATAAATGCTTGTTCGAGTAGTAGTTCCGTGTTAACGATGCACGAATTAAATGACCCCGCGTGTCGACTACCTCACACGAGCACACGATCGGTTGGCAGAACTTCTTGTGCGATTGCGGGCCCGAGAGGGGAATTTTATGATTGCGCCGCGGAAGGGTCGGCGAGTCATTTATCCGCGCTGGTTGGCGATATGCGTAGCACCGGCTGAAAACACCGGAAACCCAAGCAAACGTGCGCACTGGTCGACGCAGCGCACCCCATGGCACTTGCCGGGCCTGCGGAACTGGACCGCGTCGGCAACCGACTTACTCAGCAATTCATCCGCGTTGCCGTTAAGGTCATCCGGACCGGCGTCGCCAGCTGACGGACGAAAGGTAGCGCATGTTCTTGGGCACAGTTGAGGACTGGACAGCCGAGGGCACCGTCGTCTCCTGGTACCCCACCGCGGCGACCTATCGGCGCGCGGCCGAAGCCCAATACCATCCCGCCCCGGTGAGTTACCAGCAGGCGCAGCATCTTCGCTACTACCGTCGGCAGGTCAGTCGTGGCCGGGATATCCCCCGGCTGTGCATCGGGGCCTGGGAAATCAGCGGTGTCTGCGATATCGACGCGATGACGCAGGCCATCAATACTCATCTGCGCCGACACGACACCTACCACGACCGGTTTGCCTTCGGTGACGATGACGAGATCCTTCGCTATGTCATTCCCGACCCTGAAGTCATCACTTTGCAGCCAACCGATCTCGGCAGGATGGCGCCGACCCAGATCCGCAAACTGCTTCTCGACACGCCCGACCCGCTGCAATGGGACTGCTTCACCTTCGGGATCATCCAGGCTCAAGACCGGTTCACCATCTATATCGCCGTTGATCACCTGCGGGCCGATGGCATGTCGGCGGGCGTGATCTTCCTCGACATTCAAACGATGTACTTCGCCGCGTTGCAGCGGGCGCAGAGCCCGCTGCCGCCCGCCCCGAGCCATCGCGAATACAGCGCGAATCAGCACGCGTACACCCGGGGCCTGAACGATGAGTCGCCCGAAATCCAGTCGTGGCGGGCTTTTCTCGCGGCAAACAATGGGGCGCTCCCGAAATTTCCCCTGGAACTGGGCGAGTCGAACGCGGATACACCGGGGGCGATCGACGTGTTCGACCTGATCGATGACGACCAGGGACGGCGGTTCGAAGCGGCGTGCCGCGCCGCGGGGGCGCGTTTCAGCGGCGGCGTGTTCGCCTGCGCCGCCCTGACAGAGCACCGGTTGACCGGTGCCGCAACATATTTCGGGCTGACCCCGTTCGACAACCGGCGCGATCCCGCACACGCGACGGCGGTCGGTTGGTTGGCCAGCTTCGTCCCGCTGGCAATCCCGACCGCTGGCGCGTCATTCGATGAGGTGGTCAGCGCCGCCCAGGCATCGTTCGACGGCAACACGGCCCTGGGCGCGGTGCCGTACTACTACCTGCTCGAGTCGACGGACCCGTCCTCGAACCCCATCCAGGTCCCGGACCGCCCGGTCCCGATGCTGTCCTACATCGACATCCGCAAGCTGCCGTTCGGTGACTACTTCGACGGTCTGCGCGCCGGCGTCTGGGGTGACAACCGGCTGTCGGAGACGGTCTGCATGTGGGTCAACCGCATGCACGACAAGACGCAGTTGGTGGTCGCCTACCCGGGCACCGACATCGCCCGCAGGTCGATCTTGCGCTACGTCGAGACGATGCGCGCCGAGTTCACCCGGGTCTCCGAGGCCGGACCGCGTATCGATGGGTGACGCCCGCCCGGTCCTGTCGCCTCGGGAGGTCTCGCGATGAGTGCCCTCGTGGCACTCACCTTGCGCACAATGTCGGGCTCCCGGCGCGATGCCGACCTGCTGTTCGCGGCGCTGGCTCCGGTCGGTTGCTTCCTGGGCTTCACCCTGGTGCTGGGCGGCATCATCCACACCGGCCCGATGACCTATCCGCAATACGTCCTCCCGGTGGTCATCGTGCAGGCGATGCTGTTCGGGGCGATGACCACGGCCGACCGTGCCGCACGAGACCGCTTGTCCGGCTTCGGGTCCCGCCTTCGCACCCTACCGGTTCCTGCGGCGGTGCCCCTGGGTGCACGCATGCTCTATTGCTTCATACGCGCGGTCGTCGCGCTGGTCGCTTCCCTCGCGGTCGGGTGGTCGTTCGGCTTCCGGATGCAAGGCGGCGCGGGCGTCGCGGTTCTGTTCGTGGTCATCGTCGTGGCGTTCGCGATGGCGGTGTGCCTGGGCGCTGACGCCCTGGGCTCCCGCGTCGGTTCGGTCGAATCGTCAAGCCAATTGCTGCTACTCCCCCAACTGGTCCTGGTCCTGTTGTCGACCGGCATCGCTCCGGCGGACTCGTTCCCCACCTGGCTGGGACCGTTCATTCGCTACCAACCGGTGTCACAGGTCACCGAGGCGCTGCGCGCTCTTGCCACCGGTCGCGTCCTCGGCTGGGAGCTGGCGGTGACGTTGGGGTGGTGTCTCGGATTGCTGACGCTGTTCGGTGGGCTGGCGGTGCGCATGCAGCGACGGGTCAGCGCAGGGACTTCGGGCGCCGCTCGAAGCGTGCGCACGCCACGTCGGGACCCCGTGCCGGCGGGTGAGGTGTCCGCCGAACGGCCGCGGACGAATGCCAACGCCGAGGCGGGGCAAAGGATTCCGTACCTGACACCGTTGACGGCCTTCGTCAGCCAAAGCGCATCGGAGGCGGGGCGGCTACTGCGCCGCTGGCGGCGCGATCCGATCGTCGCGGTGCAGGCCTTGTTGTTTCCGACGTTTCTGCTCATCATCTACAAGCTGCTGGTCGGCAAGTCCGTCTTGGCCGTCACCGGGCACGACAGCCTGTACGGGCTGGTACCCATGTGCGCGGTGGTCGGCGCCGTGTTCGGAACCCTCGGCGCCGGTTTGGCTTTGCCGTCGGAGCGGGAGTCCGGCGTCCTGACCAGGTTGTGGGTGCAGCCGGTGCATCGGGCCAGCACCGTGGCTGGACGGCTGGTCGCCGAGGCCGCCCGAACCATCATGTCCGCCGTCGTGCTCACCGTCTTCGGGATCGCGTTGGGTCTGCGATTCAGCTATGGCTGGATGGCGATGCTGGCCTTCGTGCTGGTGCCAGCAGTGATTTCGGCGGGCATGGCGGTGTTGGTCATCGCCATCGCCGCCCGCGCGGACGGCAAGGCGATGGTGACGTGGCTGGGTGCGGGTTGCGTCGTGCTGTTGTTCCTCAACACCGGTGTCGCGCCGGCCGAAGTGTTTCCGGGGTGGCTGCAACCGGTGGTGCGTTTTTCACCGATATCGCCGACGATCGAGGCGATGCGCGCGCTCGCCGAGGGCGGGCCGGTGCTGTCGCCGCTGTGGCAGGCGGCCCTGTGGGGCGGTGTCCTGGTCGCCCTGTTCGCGCCGGCGGCGGTGCGCGGGTATCGCGCCGCGGCCGAGGCGGGCTGCTAGTGAGCAGGCTGGCGCTGTTGGACCAGGCCGCTTTCCTTCGGCTGCGCGCCACCGGTCAAGGCAGCACGGTCCAATGCACGTGGGTTTACGACCGCGACGTGAACATCGACGAATTGCGGGCCTTCAACGACAATCTCGGCGCCGGCCTGCTCGGCCGCCGGATCGAGCGCTCGCCGCTGCCTTTCGGACGTCACCACTGGGCGGTCGACGGCAGCTCCCCCGACATCGCATGGGAACCGCGGCAACCTCGACACGAGATCGGCGCGTGGCTCGAAAGGCGCGCCCAGCTGCGGGTGGACCCCGAGCACGGCCCGACGTTTCACCTCGCCGTGCTGCCGCTGGACGACGGCGGCGCAGCGGTCACCCTGGTGGCCTCGCACTGTGTCGCCGACGGGCTCGGCATGGCAACGGCGATAGCCGAAGCGGTCAAGGGAGAACAACGCAATCACGGTTACACACAACCGAACTCACGCGGCCGATGGCGTGCGGTGGTCGAGGACCTGGCCGATGCCGTCATCGCCCTGCCGGCGGCGATCCGAGCACTGATTGCGACGCTGCTGATTTTGCTCAAGGTGTCGTCGAACCAACCGGCCTCGCCGCGCAAGCGGAGCCCGGAAACGCTCACCGCCGCCGGCGACGACCCGAACGCGTCACCGTCGGTGACGATCCAAACCGACGCTGCGGCATGGGAAGCGCGAGCGCGCAGCCTCAATGGAAGCAGCAACGCGCTCTTTATCGCCTTTGCCACGCGCCTGGCGCACCGGATGGGCAGAGTGCTGCCCGACGGTAACTGTGTGACGGTGGTGCTTCCGGTCAGCGACCGCACCGCAGACGACGACCGCGCCAACGCGCTGACGTCGATCACGGTGACGGTCGACGGCACAGCGGTGGTCGACGACCTGACCGGTGTGCGCACCGACGTCAAGAGAGCGCTGACGGCCCTGCAAGACCAGCCCAACGAAATGCTCGCCGGGCTACCTCTCATCCCGTTCACGCCGCGGTGGCTGGTCCGGCGCGCCGAAGGCATCGCCATGTCGTCTGGCCAACTGCCGGTGGGATGTTCCAATCTCGGCGCCCTCGATGCCGCCGTCAGCTGCATCGACGGTGCCGATGCATCCGAGGTCTCCATGCGGCTCGCCGAGCAGGGCATCACCCGGGCTCGCATCGAACAGGCACACGGCCAATTGTTCTGCGGCACAGGAACGGTCAACGGCAGCCGGTTTCTCACCGTCGTCGCGTACCAGAGCGGTTCCGAGCGCACCTTCGCTGCGCGCGAGGCCGCGTGTGGTGCGCTGGCCGATCTGCGCCTGTCGGCCACCACCGTGTACGAGGGCCGCATGTGATGGTGGCGCTGGGGGTTGAGGCGAAACCGCGCGCGCGGCATCACCTCCTGTATGTGGGCATCGGCGCCGCGGTCGCGGTCTGGTCGGCGGTCGTGCTGTGGTGCGCGATCAAGGTCGTTCCCCTCGACGTGTACTGGATGTCCTACTACGCCGCCGATTACGGACACGGCTTCGTCCGCCGCGGGCTCGCCGGTGAATTGGTTCACTCGGTCCCCGGGCATTATTTCGCGGCCTCGCTCGGCCTGCGGTGGCTGTCGACGGTGGCCTATCTGTGTGGGCTGGCGGCGGTCGCAGGCGTGGTGCTGTTCGGCCGCCATCGCTCGGAGCGCCGGCTCATGGTGGCGATGGCGATTCCGTTGCTGCCCTTCGGCATACCGTTCGCGGCGTTCTCGGCCCGGCCGGATCTGTTCGGAGCGGCGGCCCTGGCGCTGTTCAGCTCGGCCTTGGCGGTCACACGTACCCGGGCCATCGCGATGGGATGCTGCGCAGCCTACGGCGCCGCGATCGCGGTGCTGACCCTCGTGCACGAGGCGAATGGGCTGCAGTTCGCGTTGGGAGCCGTGCTGGCGATCATTGTTCTCGGCGGCGCACTGGAAGCCACCCAGCGCCGCGGCGCGCTCGTCGCCGTGGCACCGGGAGTGATCGCCGCGGCCGTCGTCGCGGGACTCGGCCGCCACGACATCGCCTCGCAACTGTGTGCGGCCGTACCGCACCGACTGATACCCAACCCCTTCGCCACGGTCACGTCGCCGCAAACGCTGACCCGCTTCGTCGTCGACGGGCAGAGCCCTAGGACCGACTATCACGACTGGGTGTGCCGCAACGTGTTGCCGAACTACGACAACGGGATCTGGGAGGCCGTCCGCGCCGTCGGCCACATCGGAATACTGGGCCTCACCGTCTCTTTGCTGTTCGGCGCGGGAGCGCTGGCGGTGACGCTGTGGGGAGTCAGCGCGGTTTCGGGCGTGCCGCTGCGCGGGTTCGTCGAGGCGCTGCGGAGCCGAATGGCCTGGGTGATCGCCGGCGTGGTGTTGGTCATCCCTGTCTTCCTCACCGGTTACGACTGGACCCGGTGGCTGACCATCGTGGCGTTCGACGTGGCAACCGTGTTCATTCTTTTCGCGGCGCGCCGACCGGAGATCGACCAGGCGCCCACACCAAAGACGTTGCGAATGTTCATCCTGCTCGTCATCGGGTTCGCGCTGATCCCGGTGGGCGCCGTTCCGGGTTTCGGCGGCCCGCGGATGATGTGACCGGCGCCGGAGGCATGCCTCCGTGCCAGGTGAGGCATCGCGGCTGGTAGCCTAAGTGGCACTGTGAGTTTCGGAGTTTCATTGCGTTCACGGTGGTCACGACCACAGTCTGCGTCTGCCGTCGTTGCTGTGTTGGCCCTCCTCGCAGCTGTGCTCGGGTGCGGGTCTTTGCGAGCCGCAACCACAACCGGCCCATGGCAACCACCAGCCGTGGCATCGTCGACCAGCCCTGTTTCCGGTCCGACGCAGCTGAGCAACGACTCGGTTCCCATTCGGCGCCTCAGCGCCGCTTCCACCGTGAACGATGACAAGGCGTTCAAAAGCGGTGGGCTAAAGCGCAATCGGTCAACCCCCATCGCGCTTTCCACGCCCCGCTCGCCCGCATCCGCGGCGCCCCCGATGGTCGGGATCGTGCGGTCTCAGCAACGGGTCGATGCACCCGCTCGCGCGCCGGCCGAGACATGCGTTGACCAGAATCTGTTGATTCGATTCTGCGTCGCCCGCTGCTGATCACAGACGGCAGTTTTTCGCGGGCAACGCCGTTGCGGCTGGTTAAGCCTTAAGCCGCCAGTAGTTCCGCCTACGTGCTCCGCATGTCGCGGACGGCCCACGATCGACGCGATGTTCGCTGTCGAGCTCGAATTCGGCCCCAACCGGTGCGCCAGTTCGACCGAATTCCGAGGTCAGGCTGCGAACCCTCGGTGTCGTACCTAGCCACGCAGCGTTTGCGCGTTGCCATGGCAATTTCATTCATCCACAACACGCCTGCGCTGACTTGATGTCGCGCGCGACGTCGCACACGTCAGCCAGGCAAGCAAAGAAATTAGGGATAGACATGGATTTTGGCGCATTGCCACCAGAGATCAACTCCGGTCGGATGTATCTGGGACCCGGGCCCGCCAGCTTGCTGGCCGCCGCCGCGGGATGGGAGTCGCTGGCCGCCGAGCTGACGGACGGCGCTAGCAGCTACTACGCCGTCATCGCCGGCCTCACCGGCGAGTCCTGGTCGGGGCCGGCGTCGATGTCGATGGCCGCCGCGGCGATGCCGTACATGGCGTGGATGACGGCCACCGCCAAGCAATGTGGGCAAACCGCGGCGCAGGCCACGGCCGCCGCGGCGGCATTCGAAACGGCTTACGCGATGACGGTCCCGCCTCCGCTGATCGCGGCCAACCGCGTCCGGCTGTTGGCGTTGATCCAGACCAACATCTTCGGGCAGAACACGCCGGCCATCATGGCGACCGAGGCCGAGTACAGCGAGATGTGGGCACAGGATGCCGCCGCGATGTACACCTACGCTGCCAATTCGGCCGCCGCGTCGAGGCTTTCGCCGGTGGTGGTGCCGCCGCAAACCACCAATCCGGCCGGCCTCGCCGGCCACGTCGGCGCCGTTACCCACGCCGCAGCCCAATCCGGAAGTAGTGCACAGTCCATGACGACGCAGTGGGCCTCGGCGGTGCCCCAGACCCTACAAGGCCTTTCCACCCCCGGTTCCTCCTCGAGCACCGGTCTGTCGCAGGCGGCGATGGGCACGGGCGCGTCGCTCGGGTCGTCGGGAGCCTCCGCGCCGCTCAGTTCACTGTCGGGTTTGACCGGCGCCTCGGGCAAGGGCGCGACGAAGAGCGCAAGCACCGGTGCGGGCGCGGCCTCGGGACTGGCCTCCGCGCTCGCCGCCGCGCCCGCGGCGGACGGGGCAACGGCCGGCCTGGCCTCCGAGGCCGCCGGGTACGGCGCCGACGGCGCCGGTCTGATCGCCGACGGCGGTGGGATCGGCATCGACCTCTACGGCCTAGATCTGGATTACCAAGGCTTGGCGCTGGACGAAGCGGGCGCCGGTTCCATCTTGGGGGCCGAGGGCGCCCAGGGCATAGCCGGCGTGGGCGGGGTGGGCGCCGCGGCCGGTTTGGGCGGCCTCGAGCCGCTGGCGGGGCTGGGTCAGGGCGCCTCGGCGAGCGTGGGTCAAGCCAGCGCGCTGAGCACCTTGTCGGTGCCCCCCAGTTGGGCGACGACGGTCTCGTCGGTCGCCCCGCTGCCGGCGCTCAACGGCGGTGCCGCGCCGGGCGGGTGGGCCGTCGCGCCCGGGGCGTCGCCCGGCACTGCGGTGTCCAAGCTGCCATTGGGCGCCATGGTCGGGCGCGAATCGGAGGGAGCGGTTCAGCGCATCGGCATGCGCGTCTCGCTGATTCCGCATTCGCCGGTGGCCGGGTGATGCACCGAATCACTCGTCGCGACGTCCAAGGGTGCACAAGCGTTTCGACTGCAAAGGAGACCCCGATGGCCGTACCCACACCACACCGGTCAGGATGGCGCCGGCCGCCGGCCCGAAAGCCGTTGGCTCTCACTGTCAAAGCTGCGATGTGTGCCGCGTTGGTCGTGATGTTCGGCGCGTCGGTGGCGACGCCGGCGGGCGCCGATCCAAACTCCGGTGGTGATGCCCCCAACCCCTTTGGCGGCATCAGCTGCAACTGCAGCCGGACCGCCCCGACCGATGGTCCGGCTTCGAGGCAGCAAATCAGCGAGGGAATACATCAGGGGCTGTCCGCGCATGGACCATCCACTTGAGCCGCCACGTGATATCTGCCGCACTGATGCGGCAACATCGCGAAATTGATTCCGCGATAAGTCTTTTCATTAAGCAGCTCGAGGCCGGCAGCATGCAGACCGAGCTGATGGCGGCGACGCTGGAGGCGCTGCGCCGGCACATCTATCTCGAGGAGCTCTTTCTTTTCCCGCCCATCCGGGGCGCCGGCATAGTCATGCCGATCGTTGGCATGCTGCGCGAACACGGCCAGCTATGGGCAACGATGGAAAGCCTCGCCGAGCTGCTCACCGATCCGGAAGACAGTCCGCAGCGAAAGGCCGCGTGCAATCAGCTGCTCGATCAGCTTCACACGCACAGTTTCAACGAGGAGCCGGCCATCTATCTGCATGCCAACTACGAATTACCGGCGTCAACGAACGCGGAGCTGGCCAGGTTCGTCGCCACCGGCCGCCTGCCCGAGGGGTGGAAGTGTCAGGAGGCGAAGGGTTGAGTTTCAACACAGTGATCTCGCAGCAGTCGTGGGGACTTCGTCGATGGCGTGGGGGCGGTCGGAGATCAAGCGTTGAAATTGGAAAGAGCCCTGCATTTCAACTACTGGAAAGTAACATACGACGCACGGTCGGCCGCGCCGTTGTTTCATGTCACCGAGGGCGAGAGGCGTCGCTAAATGCATTGGATCAGCGTGTGGTGGCGTCAACCCGACCACTATGACTGGTTGTCGGATTACCTGGCCGCACGTCGGCTCCAGCCGTTTGCTCGCTCCTTACTAGTTGTCATCCTGACCACCTTGGTCGCGGCGACGATGCTCATGCTCAGCAGCCCGTCGGGTCCACAAACGTCGGCACAGCGTGCTGCGACGGTTGCGATCATCGTCAGCTTCGGAGGCATAGCGCTGATCTACCTGCTGCGCTGGCCGACCCGAGTTCAATCTCAGATCTTGTCGGTAGCGGGGACATTGGGTATCGCGGCGGCCTGCGTGATCGAGAAGGATCCGCGCAGCGGCCTGCTGGGGTGCGCGGCTTTCGGTGGCCTCGCGGGTTACGTCGCGTTCTTTCATTCTGCGCGCCTGTTGGTTTTCACCGTCGGTACGGCCTTAAGCACTGCAGCGCTGTGCGCCGCCCGCGTCGCGATCGACGGTGATGCCTCGATGGCGGCGGCCAAGTGGCTGGTACTGAGCGCGGGAATTCTGGCGGTACCGTTCTGCGGACAGGTACTCGTGCATTGGCTTTCGGTCGACGCCTTGAAGTCTTCGACCGATCCGCTCACCGGGTTGCGCAACCGCCGCGGGTTTTATAGGGCAGCGCCAAGGCTGTTGAGCCTGGGTGAGGGCCCGCGGTGCCTGAGCGTTTTGATGATCGATCTCGACAATTTCAAGCGCATAAACGACACCTACGGTCACGCGACCGGCGACCGCATCTTGGTGGCCGTCGCCGACAACCTCCGCAGAATCCGCGACGGCAAGACCGTGATCGCCAGGGTCGGCGGAGAAGAATTCCTCGTTGCCGAAAGCATCGGAATGCAGGAAGCACTGCAGACCGCCGAGGCGATGCGACTGGCCATCACCGCTACCCCCTGGCAGGTGACAGCCAGTTTGGGTGTCAGCAGCATCAGTTTGTCCACGCGCATCGATAGCCATCACAGGCAGATCGTCGAAAGCCTGGTAGAAGCCGCCGATTCCGCGATGTACGAAGCGAAACGCGCTGGGGGAAACCAGGTTCGGAGTTCCGACCAACAGTGGATATCCTGAAATCCGGAGCTGAGCGCTGTGCGGCGCAGACACCATCGCGCGGCGCGCCACAGGATGATCGTTGCGCGTCCGACGACCCCTCAATCGGTCGTATCGACCACCAGCACTTCGGTTTTCGCGCGTCGCTTCACAGCGCGTGGAACTGACCCGAGCAGACGCCCGGCGATTGAGTTGACGCCCACATTTCCCACGACGAGCAAGTCGGCCTTTGTTTCTTCGACCAGATCGACGAGCACGTCCACCGGTGCCCCGGCGATCGACCGTTCCTCAATGTCCTTAACGCCGGCTTTTCTAGCACGATCACTTGCTTGATGAAGCATGTCGTAGACCGGCGCGGCGCCTTCGGTCTTGTAATCCTCGCCCTGGGGCTGATCCGGTTCGCCAGTTTGGTAGTCGTCCTCACGCATGTACGCCGTGGCGATAATCAGCTTTGCATTCGACTTGGCCGCGATCGCGGCGGCACGATCGACCGCGCGCAGCGATGTGTCCGACCCGTCGGTTCCGACAACCACAAGTTGATAGTCGGTCATCTGTCCCTCCTAAATGTCAAGTGTTCCAAGTACATACAAGCTGCTGGCCGGCGAGCCACGGCTGGCATTCGACTCGTCTCATTGGTTCTCTACACCAGGTTGGTTTGGCGGTTTCGGTTTCGCCGCATGGGGCTGGCGTTGGCTTTTCATACATGTGACATCGATGCCTCCCGGCGAAGAGCGAGCCGCGTCGACTTGTCTCGCCCGCGCAGCTGGGTTTCCTCACCAAACTCCCAGCACCTGTGCTCGTGTTCATCACTACTACCCCACGGCAGCTTCGGAGGCAAGCGCCGCTTGCACGGATCTCCCCTTGCTGACGTCGACAGTTGCTGCGGAAAGGGGCTGTCGGCACCGACGCACGGATACGCCGCTACGCCGGTAGTGATGCCCGGAAGGTGTCGCCGCGCGACTGATTCGGTATTGGACCGGCCTTGGCACATTGTGAGCGTGGTTGTTGCAACCGATTTCAAGGGTTGTTCAGGAATGGTGCGTGAGGACATCGGGGTGATGAAAAACGCTGGCGGTTAAAGAAGGTCATGCGTCTACCCGATCCCCATGGAACACGTCAGCTTGTTTCGCTGTGTCACCGAGCTGGTCACAACGATGCATCGCGCCGCCCACATGAACGGACAGCGAACACGAATTTCGGCTCGGGACGGAAGATCCCGACCGGCCCGATTGTTGCCTTATTCATCTTTGTCGCCGACTTGCCAGCGCCGAACTATCAGGGTTGCAACCGAATTCCACGCCACCCCAGTCAATTCGACGGCACTCCCGCCCGTCACGACAGCCCACCCTCGGTCAGCACACCATCGACGTACTGTCACAACTGGGGCCGTGCCGAGCGGCACACCGCCGTTCGTCAAGCCGGAATCATCGCCTGACCGCCAGCACGGACACGTCGGCAACGCTCGCCGTCCGTTAGTAGGCCATGGACGTTGGAGCGCATCAGCGGCGTCGTGGCTGCTCGGGCTGGATTGGTGTCAGCGCGACGGCGAGTTGGCGTCGTGCGGTGACGTCGAGTTTGGCGAATACCTTGCGCAGGTGGTACGCGACTGTGTTGGCACTGATAAACAGCTGCGCGCCGATTTCGGCATTCGTGGCCCCGCCTGCGGCCAGTGTGGCAATCTGGGCCTCCCGCAGAGTGAGGCAAGATCCCGTTGATAAAGAAGGCTTTTCGCGAACGTGCTCACCGGTGGCCTCGATCTCGAGTCGAGCCCGCTCGGCGTAGGCCGCCATGCCGATACCGGTAAACATCTCGAACGCCGGGCGCAGATGCGCTCGGGCATCGAGGGGCCGTCGTTGCCGGCGCAGCCATTCTCCATAGACGAGCCGCGCCCGGGCGATCGCCGGGCGCAAATTGGTGCGGTTCAAGCGCTCGATCGCCTCGCGATACAGCCGTTCAGCGGACTCATCGCTGCTGACTAGTGCCCGCGAGTATGCGTAAGTTCCTAGGGCCCAGTCAGTCCCGGCAGGAATCGCGCACTCGGCCAGCAATTCGAGGGCGTCGGTCGCCTCGCCGTGCTGCCCACAACGTGTTGCCGCTTCAATTAATTCGGGCAGGAAAAAGTTCGTCCACAGCTCTTGTGGATGTTCGATGCCTTGTCGGGCCGCAACGAGGGCCTGCTCGTAATGCCTGAGCCCATTGCACAGCAGGGCGGTCGCCAAACCGATTGAGGCCAAACCCATTCCCTCACCCCGCGCAACCGCGTAGTGCGCGCCGGCCTCCATCAGCCGCTCCGTCTCGCGCTGGTCACCTCGCCACGCGGCGAGCGGGAGCGCCGCGTAGGGGAATACCGTCGTTGCGATCGCGGTCGTGATCGCGTCGGCCTCCGCGATCAGTTCCCGCGACGCGCCAAAGTCACCACTCCACGTCAGCGCCGCCGCCAGCGAGTGCAGCGCCACGGGCAGCACGCGCCGGTCCTCGGCCAGCCTGGCGAGCGTTGCCTGCCGAGCGGGCAGGAGGTGCCAGGCCCGATGATCCCAAGCGATGATGGCGGCGTGGCACGCAAGCCACAGCCATCGCGTCCCGTCGCCGGAGCCTGACTCATCCGCGCGACAAAAACCGTCTACTGCCCGTCGAATCAGCCCCACCCCGGCGCGCGGGCCTTCCACGATCAGGGTCGTCAATCCGTCCAGCAAGAGATCCGACGGACGCGGTGGCACCTGCGCCGGGGGTGCGGCCTTGGCGGCCATCGCCACCTCGGCGATGCCGTTGCCGCGGTAGATTCGGCCCGCGAAAAGGGCCGCCGATACTGCCTCAAGGTACAGCTCGCGCGTCAGCTGGGGAGCACTCGCTGCGTGCTCGTCGGCTAGTTCTAGCAATGCAGCGGCGGCATCGCTGCCGCAGTTGGACGTGAACATCATCTCGCCGCGCAGGACGGAGGGTAAGGCACCGCCACGCCCGACCAGTGATGCATTCTGCGCAGAGTTCATCGGCGTGCTCGTCGACAAGGTGACGGCCGCAAACCGGCGCGGCCGCTGGGCGGGGCGAAAAGACCGCGCCCAATGACTTCGCGCCCGTCCCAGTTCCGGGCGTAAATCATCCCGAAATTGTATCTCCGACCCGGCCACCCGGCCCGGCTGTCAATTGTCAGCGGACTACCAGGTCTTGAGGATTCCGAGTCCAGGCGTGGCGCTCATGATCTAGAGGGGCCAGGTGGTCGCGGCCACACCGTCGCGCCGGTTGGGCCCAGGCGATTTGGAGGAACCATGACCACCGTCCGCAACGCGATCCTCGACTTGCTCCGCGCCCACCAGCTAACCACCTGGTTCGGCAACCCTGGCTCCTCGGAATTGGCTCTCCTGCAAGACTTTCCAGACGATTTTCGCTACCTGCTCGGACTGCAGGAGATGGTGCCGGTCGGGATGGCCGACGCATATGCGCAAGTCACAGGTCGGCCCGCACTGGTGAATCTGCACACCGCCCCGGGAATGGGCAACGCACAAGGCCAGCTCTACAACGCATTCGTCAACAAAACCCCGCTGATCGTCACCGCGGGAAACCAGCGCCGGACAATGCAGAACCAGTACTGCCTGCTCACCAACAACGAACCCACCACCGTGCCCAAACCGTTCGTGAAATGGGCAGCCGAACCCGCAATCGCCAGCGAGGCTCCCGCGGTTCTCGCCCGTGCGATCCACCTGGCGACGACCCCGCCGATGGGTCCGGTGTTCGTTTCGCTGCCGATGGACGACATGCCGATCGAACTCGACGGCGCGCAGTCCGCCGATATCGCCGCACTGCGCGACCGCTCGGTAACGCACGCGGCGGGTTTCCCCGCCGAACTCGCCGAGCAGATCAGCGGCCGATTGGAGTCCGCGAAATCGCCCGTGTTGGTAGTCGGCGGCGACGTCGAGCGCTACGGCGCGTGGGACGCCGTGGTCGGCTTGGCCGAACGCACGCAGGCGGCCGTATGGACCGCGCCGTTGACCGGGTGGAGCGGATTTCCCGAGGATCACCCGCTGTATCAAGGCATCTTGCCGCCCGGCGCAGGGTGGATCTCCCAGATTCTGGCCGGCCACGATCTGGTGCTGGTAATCGGCGCCCCGGTCTTCCGGTACTACCCACAAGTGCCGGGACCCTACCTCCCCGAAGGCGCGAGCCTGATTCACATCACCAACGATCCCGACGAAGCCGCCCGGGCCCCGGTCGGAGAGGCGATCGTCGCCGACCTGGCCAGCGCGGCGGATGCATTGCTCGCGGCCGCGCAACCGAGCCAGCGATCCACCCCCGCACCGCGCGCCCCGATCCCTACCGCCGAATACCAAGAGGTACCGCTCAAGCCAGAGGCATTGTGGTCGGCGGTCGGGCGAGCCGCACCCCCGCAAACGCTATGGGTCAGCGAAGCCGGCAGCAACGAGATCGCCATTACGAACAGCATTCGACCGCATCGCCCGCTCTCGCACTTGTCCGCAGCTGGCGGTGGACTCGGCTTTGGACTGCCCGCCGCCGTCGGCGCTCAACTGGCCGCCCCAGATCGTCCCGTCGTGGCGTTAATGGGTGATGGCTCAATGCAGTACGCGATCACCGCGCTGTGGACGGCGGCGGAATACCAGATTCCGCTCACGATCGTAGTGGCCTCCAACGCCGAGTACGGGGTGGTCAAAGAATTCGGCGTGTGGGAGAAGACGCCGGGTGTTCCGGGACTCGACCTACCCGGGCTCGACGTCGTGGCAACCGCCGCCAGCTACGGCGTGGACGCCCACGAGGCGCACACTACCGATGCGGTCACTGAATTGGTGAAAAGCGGTATCGCCGATCGGTCCCGGCCGACCCTGATCAACGCGCGCACGACACCGGTAGCGAGTTAATTTCCGCCGGCCATTCGCCAAGTACGGGTCAACGGCCTCAGCTAGGGTGTCCGAGCTTTCAGCTCATTTTGGGCGATCATGTTGCGGAAACCTCCTGGCGCTGCCGTAGATACCGGGCGAATGTAGGTTCTCAAACTCCGTGTCATACCGCGGTTGCTCTGAACTGCGGCGCTTCCGACTATCTCAAGTGATGTCATCTGCCATCTTTCTCAAATTCGTGTCCTTTCTTCAGACGTCGAATGTGGGCCGCTTCGCCAAGCTCTGGATCGGCGCGGCCGTGTCAGCATGAAGACCAATGCGTCACGTGAGAGCAACTAGGAAGTGCGCAGTTCAGTGCAGAAGCTGACAAGCGCCCCTCCGCGCTACACCACGTTAGATGAAACACGTTGTCCAAGAGCATGTTCAGCGCTTACAACCAGTAACATCGGCAAGCGATCTCGCTGCTATTGTGTGCTCGACACCGTGGCGAGCGCATGCGGGGTTGCGGCCGCGGGCGCGCCCAGGACTGTGCTCAGCCGGTCCGGGTTAGCCCGTGCTCGGCTTTGAGAATGTCGCTTGCACGCTCTCCAATGACTACGCAGGGAGCCATCGTGTTGCCGGTCGTGATGCGCGGCATAATCGAGCCGTCGGCGATCCGAAGGCCCTCTACCCCATAGACTCTAAGATTTGCATCCACCACCGACATGGCGTCTCGTCCCATTTTCGCCGTGCAGGATTGATGCCAGTAGGTTTCAGTCCCGTCGCGGATGAACCGCTCAAGCTCATGGTTGGCCAGATCGCCGGGCATCACCTCGCGTTTGTTGAAGCGTTGCACCGGAACCGAGTTACCGACTTCGCGGCACAGCTTAACGGCGGCGAGCGCGGCCTTGAAGTCCTCTTCGTGCGCCAACCTGTTGTCCTCGATCGCCACCGGGTGGGCCGGATCCGGTCCGGTTAGGCGGACCCGCCCGCGGCTCTTTGGTCGGAGCACGCCAGCACACGCCGTCCAACCGTGCTCCGGTAGTCCATAGACGGCGATATTTTCTGCGCTGGACAAGGGCAATTCCGCAACGCATATCTGCAGATCGGGAGCCTCGAGTACAAGGTCGCTTTTGGAAAGGACCATCACTTCTGCCCCGTTGTTGTGCGGCTCGAGCGGCTCGCGGTACTCCCATACGCAGTCGATACGCGGGTGGTCTTGAAAGTTTCGTCCCACGCCGGGAAGGTGGGACACAACGGGTATGGCGAAGCGGCGCAGCTCATCAGCGTCGCCGATGCCTGACTGCATAAGTACTTTTGGCGTGTTGATCGCACCAAGGGAAATGACCACCTCGCTCATCGCGGAAACGTTGTAATTCGTCCCACCGCAGTAGAACTCCACTGCGGTCACCCGCTTGTCCTTAAAGAGCAGTCGTGTCACCGTCGCACCGGTGAGAACTGAAAGGTTCGACCGTTGTAGAAGCGGATAGACGTAGCCGCGAAACGTCGACTGCCGCATCTCATTGCGTAGTCGGAGATCAATGAGAGAGGCACCGCCCTCGGCCACCATCATGGCGCTGTTGTTGCTTGGGTAGCTAGGGATTCCCACCGAGCGTGCGCCCTCAACGATCGCCGCGGCAAGCGGATTGGGTTCGCGCGCGGGTGCGTTGAACAGCGGGCCGCCGACACCGCGGTCGGGGTCGGCGGGCCCGTGCCAGTCTTCGATCCGACGATAGATTTCAAGCACCGACTCATACCCCCAGGATTCGTCGCCCGCCTCGGCGGCAAAGTAGTCCCAGTCGCTGCGGTGCCCGCGTGCCCATGCCATCACGTTGATGCTGGACCCCCCACCGAGCACTTTGCCCATGGAGTGCGAGATCGATCTCCCGTTGAGGTGAGCATTCGGCTCCGAGACGAACCCCCAGTCGCGCTCGCTACCTAGGTTGAGCGGCCATTGCAAGGGATTTTGGACGGCCGGGACGTCGTCGGTACCGCCGGCCTCCAGCAAGAGCACGGTGACATCCGGGTCTTCGGCGAGTCGCCCTGCCACCACTGATCCCGATGAGCCTGACCCGCACACCACAAAGTCGTAGTGTGGCGCAATCTCAGATAGCAGCATGCGTGTTCTCCAGCTCGGGGGGCTCGTCACGCGATGAGGCGGGCAGCGTGATGCCGACCGCTGCGTTTTGTTCCGGTGTTGCCAGCAGGTACCCGTAACGTTCCGCTATCTCGTGGAAGCGACCGACCTCGTGGGCAGTCGGTGGCGGGGAACCCGCGGGCCGCCCGACTTCGCGGAAGAACGTGCCCATGCGTGGCGTGGTTACTATCAGGACGACGGCGGGTTCTTCCAAGGCGTTGCGAATGGCGTGTGGAACGTCGCCCGGCAACCGGACATAATCCCCGGCGCAGGCGTCGTGCCATTGCGGGGCGCGGTCGCCTTGGACCAGGATTTGGTGCGCGCCGGCCAGGATGTAGAAATGCTCAAAATCGTCGTGGCTGTGCAGCGGCACCGTCGCCCCGGCGGGGATGACCGCGCGCATGACGCATACCTGCTCGTCGTCTTCCGGCGTCAGGAACTCGACGATGGGTCCAAAAACCTCCAACGCTCCCATGTCTTCCTTTCTGTTACTGCTATTTGGTTCTATTACTTGCTATTTGGGCCAGGCGGTGCCGAGCGTGCCGCACTGGCGTGGTTGCCCGATCCGGTCGACCGGCTGAAGACAGCGCTTCCGCGTCATGCTTGCCTTGGCGATGCAGCCAACTATGTGCGGGCGGATCAGCGCTGAGGGGCCGTCCAGCATCTGCACCACCCGGAAGAATTGCTGCGCTACAAGCGAATCCGTCTCGGCTGCGGTGAGAACCCGGTCCATGTAGGAGTTCATGACGCGAACGGACAGCGGCCGTCTGCCGGGGACCTGCGGGAGCATCAGATCTGAGCCGACCGCCGTGCGCCAAGCCACGCGAATCTTTTTGGACGACTTGCCGTAGAACCGTCCCGGCAGGTTACGGTCTCCTCGGCGCAGACAGTCACGTAGCACCTCGGCTTCGAGGGCGGCGACGGTCATGCCTTGACCGTAAATGGGGTTGAACGAACAGATTGCGTCCGCGAACACGAGTAACCCCGCTGGCAGTCGGGCCAGCTTGTCATAGCGTCGCCACCGGTTGGACGGAATTCGATACTGCGCGAGGTCGCCAAGGATCTCAGCCGACTGCAGGGCTGCGGTGATGTGGGAAGGAGCAAGTGTGGCGGCGAGGTCGAGCAATTCGGTCACGTCAGCCGGCGGATCTTGGCCGCCGACACCGCCGCCGAGCACCAGATACATATCGTTCTCGCAGGCGAACATGGCAAACATCGTCGGGCGGGACGAAATGGGATAGTTGGTCACCACGAGTTCGTGCAGCGTTCCGCGCGGAATACGCACGGCCACAGTGGCGTATGCGATTCGTACCTCGATCTCGTCTTCCCGGGGCCGGCGGTATCCGAGTTCTTCCAGGAATACCGGTGCGCGGGACCCCCGCCCGGTCGCGTCGACAACGAGATCCGCGGCGATCACGGTTTCGTCTGTGCCACCACGCTTTTGGACGCGCGCGCCGGTGATACGGGCACGATCGGTGTCAGCTGTTAAGCCCACGAAGTCGTGCTCTTCAAGAAACTCGATGTTCGGTATTGTGCGCACTGCACGGCGTACCGCGTGCTCGAGAAGCGGTCGGCTCAGGTGATAGTCCGTCAACGATGCGGGGTCGGGAATTGACGAGCGCACCATTAGATGGCCCGCGAACTTCGACCAGAATCTCGACATGTCGCCGTCGTCCCACCTAATGGCGCCATCGGCTGTCAGCTGATCGAATATCCCGGGAAACAGGTTGCCGATTATTTCCACGGCCCTGCCCAACAGCGCGTGCGGATGTCGTCCCTGCGGCACGCCACGCCGGTTTACCGGAACGTCGGGCAGGACGTCACGTTCCACCACGGTGACCCGCTGGTAGAAGTCGGCCAGGACTCGTGCGGCCAGCAGGCCGCCCATACTTGCCCCCAAGACGACGGCGGTGTTCCGATCCGCGTGTGTCATCGGCCCCTCCTAGGCTCTCGCGATTTTCGAACGGCTGGTGGTCGACTCACTGTCAGTCCCTGAGCCGCAAGCATTCAGGCGGCCATGATTGCTTCGGCCACTTCGTCTGGGTGGGTCAGCATGCTCAGATGGGTTCCTGGAACGTAGACGGGTTCGACGCCGAGTCGGGACGCAAATTCCGCCGCCGACCATTGGGGTGCGCAATCGTTTTCGCTGGCGATGTAGGCGGTAGGCACAGTCAGAGCTGCGGGATCGACATGCAAAGCATCTAGGAAGTAACCGCCGGGCTGCGGTGTCAGGAGATCGGCCACCATCCGCTGCAGTATCGGCGCGGTGTCCTGCATGAACAGCTCTTCAACGTAGGCCAGAGTCGGCGCAATCGCGCCATCAGGCGAATCGTTGATCAAATGCAGCAGTAAGTCGCGGCCGGCGGGTGGGTGATCGTCAACCAGCGACTTGCCGCACACCGGCACTAGCGCGTTGAAGTAAATGACCTTGCTGACTTGTTCCGCGAGGAGTGCAGCCGCGCCCGTGGCGGGATAGCCGCCCCAACTGTGCGCAACCAGGATGACGTCAAGTTCGAGCCCGCGTACTTGGCTGACGACGTAGTCCACCGCGTCGGTGAGCCGATAACCCGACGGATCCTCACCGTCGTTGAGACCCGGCAGAGTCAATGCGATCGAGCGATGGCCCGCAGCGCGAAGCCGCTTGGCCACTGGCCACCAACACCAGGCTGCATGCCAGCCGCCCGGGATGAGCACGTATGTCGGGACAGGTCTCACGTTATCTCCTAGAGAGTCGTGCAGCTGCGAAGTAGTTATCCCTATCCGGCTGGCTGATTTCCAAGTCGCTGCCGCCGGCGCGGAGGGGGCTGCTCGGGCATCAGCGGCGCCCGTCGTCCGAGACGCGAATTCGTTGTTGCGGGTGATGGTTTCGGCCGAGACCTACGCTGATGATCATTGCGATCATGGGGTTTAGAGGTCGCCACCGCTTTGTTTCGTCAAGGCCGGTGGGCGGTGAGTAGCAACGCCGGCAACTTTTCGTATCCGTCGGCGTCCAAATCGAACCTGGGGCTTGAACGGGTTTGTGGCGCATAGGCGTGAATGAACGCCGGCCGGATCTCATCGATGGTCCAATGCCTGCCTACTGCGTCGCCCAGTTCGTCTCTCGTGACTACGTTGGGAATCGGATATCCGGGATCTTCGGGGAACGCCGCCTGGGTGAATGTCAGGATGTACAGCGAGGCGCCAGGCGCGGACGCCCGGCGTATCGAATTCAAGTAGTCGTCGCGCTTCGTTACCGGAAGTGCATGAAACAGCGCGCTGTCGACGACGGTCGCGAACCGATCTTCGTAACCAGTAACGGACGTGATGTCGGACGACACGAACGTTGCGTTGGGCAGCCGTCGGCGGCGGCGCTCCTCGACTGCCGCGTCTATCGCAATCACGCTTCGGTCGATTCCGACGACGGTGTAGCCCAACGCCGCCAAAACAAGCGAAGTGTCACCGTAGCCGCAGCCGGCGTCGAGCACATCGCTGCGAAACCTCCCTTGACTGATGAGGTCGGCGATCTGTGGTTGCGGTCGACCGATGCCCCACGGCGGCAGGCCACTGAAGATCCCGTTCTCGTTGTAGGCGTCGTCCCAATCCATCAGTTCTGCCATCGAATCCTCCTATGCGCACCGCTGCCCGCTGGCCAGGCGACGAATCCTCACCACCCGATGCTGGCGCGGCACGCGACCGGTAGCCAGAGCGGTCTTTTCCTGGTATTGGCAATCACAGGTTCCCCACGAAGCCACTGAAGCCGCGCTGAGACAACGCCATACGTCCACCGGTCTGTGAACCAAACTTCAGTGAGTGACGCAACCACTCCTATGGCTGCGCTCGACCCACAACCCAAAGGGCCGCATCCCCATTAGCGGTGCGGATGACAACGCACGGAGCCGGGTGACCGGCTACCCCGAATGCACGAGACTGGAGAGCAGACGCAAGCTTTCCTCCGAACGCGTGCCAGGTTCGGCGTAGTAGGCAATCATCGTCTGCCTCATGTCGGGCAGCATGAATACTCGGTAACACAGCGTGAGCGGCCCAACTCTGGGGTGGTAGAACGGAGCTGGCCCGCTCGTCTTTTGCTTGACCTCTTGGCGCGCCCACAAGCGGCGAAACCGTGGGCTAGCGTCGCTGAGCTCGTTGATGAGCGATACCAGTTCGGGGTCGTTTGAGCGGTCTTCGGCGAAGTTGAACCGAAGCCATGACACGAGCATCTCGGTTACCTCGTCCCAGTTGCGCACCCAAGCGGGAAAGTCCGAGTCCAAAAACGCCGTCCGCAGCTGGTTGAATCCCGGTGCGAAATAAGGCAACAGCGCTTGGGCCATCGAATTGGCCGCTAAAACGTTCATGTGCCGGTCCTGCACATATGCGGGAATCAATTGCCAATTGTCGATCAATGTCCGCAGGCCGAGATCAACTTTCTCAACCGACGCGGCCGAACCGGAACGGCGTGGTAGAGCAGGCCGAGCCAAGTTGCGCATGTACTCGGCCGCGTCATCATCGAGTTGTAGCGCGCGGGCCAAAGCCGCGAGTACCTGATCAGAGGGCTGAGTCGTTCGGCCTTGCTCAAGCCGCAGATAGTAGTCGGCGCTTATGCCCGCAAGCATCGCAACTTCCTCACGACGCAAACCCGCCACCCGGCGACGCCCGCTGTCGGCAAGGCCGACATCAGCAGGCTTCAACCGTTCTCGACGGGCCCGAAGAAACGCCGCCAGCGGTTCACGATCAGGCATGAGAAAACAATAGCGCCGCCACGAAGGGCCCCTCCCCAGTACCAGGCAAAGCAACAATGCTGCGCCTCCCTTCACCAGCGCTGGCGCCTGCCCCGGAAATGGATCGCCAGGCGGTCGCGGCGCCCGCAGCGCCCATCGGATCTTGATCGGCCGCGGCCGGGCGGATGTGGAACAGACCTGTACGGCGCTGATGGGTCCAGGCGCAGGGCACTCTCATTCGCAATCGGCTGTCGGCTACTAGCGAATCATCCGCGCACTGTCCACGCCGGAGGCAGCAGAGCAGGACAATAGTCTGCGTTGCATAGACTCTCGCGAGGTAAACCATCGCAGCGGTTCCGATTCGCGGGACGGCTCGATGCACACGAGCGCTGCCTTAAAGTCGTCGTCCTGTCACAGCATTTTTACGTCTGCGAGCTTCCGGTTGGCCGGATCGGATCGGCAAGGCGAACCCGGCCGTTCATCCCACAGAACGTGACCTGGCCGGAACAGTATGATGAGTCGTCCCTTCGCGTTTATCGGCTGCTTCCTGAAGCGTCAAGATGATCTCGACGCCCCGCACCACAGGGCCACAGTGACCACTTCCGATGAGCGGAACGGGTAGTCGTCGATATGCAAGTGTGCCAATAGCGCTCAACGGCAGCGGATCTGGCCTGCGTTGCCCTCCTAGCGCCTCCGATTTAAGGTCAGTGCTTCTTCCGCCGGTTGATCCTGCCGCGGGCGACGGCTCGACCAGAGCACGATCCCAATACGACGTAGGCCTTCATCATGGTTTCTTGCACGAGGTAGCCGTAGTCATTCCCGCGGTATGCTGACCGAAATCTTAACCGATACAACATGTTCAATAGCGATAGCCTCCTGCGGGGATCGCGTTGTGCGGCTTCACAGTCTGCAGATGTGTGGGGCTGTGACGGCGTCGTCATAGCTGACAGGCTTTCGTTGAAATGCCGTGCGGATAGCGCAGACTCTTCGCGGCGGCAATGTGCTGGGCCGATTCGAATGACGCTGGTAGTGCCAGACTTCTCTCCACAGCAGTTATCGATTCGTCCTGTCTGATGGGTCTGCTGCACGAGTAGGTGACAACTGAGATGGCTTGCCCGGCGTGGGCAGGCTGGAAGGATGTCACCATGGCACGGCCGTATCCCAAGGAGTTTCGTGACGATGTTGTGCGGGTT
>NZ_JCALDN010000021.1:0-79822 GCF_059812885.1 Mycobacterium sp. NGS33
GGTGAGCTCAGCTAGTTGTATCCCTTACCGCGCGCGTGGGCGGCGTGAACGCGCAAACTCCGGCCGCCGAACCAATGTTCATCTGGCAGCCCAGCCTATGGGCTCGCGGCGAGATCGGTAAGGGCATGCGCTTTCCAGCGGCGCGTCGTCGTGCGGTGCGGCCTCGATGAGGCCGACTGTCTAGTTGATGGTCACTCCCGCATCGACCTTGAACTCCAGCCCCGTTACATACCTGGACTCGTCCGACAGCAGGAACAGCACGGCGTTACTGACGTCGACCGGCTCGACGGCCGGGGTGGGCATCGCGTTGACGAAGATGGGAATCAGATCGGACCGTTGCTCGCCCAGCAGCGGTCCGAACGACGGTGGAACCATTCCGGTGGGAACGCCGGTGGGAAGCACGGTGTTGACGCGCACGTTCTGTGCCGCCAGTTCGTTGGCCAAGGCCAGCGTCAGACCGACGACGCCGTGCTTGGCCGCCGTGTAGGGCGTCTGCAGGGGAAATCCCTTGCTGGCACCGGCCGAGCTGACGTTGACCAGGCTGCCTCCGCCCTGGTCGAGCAAGTGGGGTATCGCGGCCGCGCACGTGTTCCACACTCCGATGAGGTTGATGTCGACCACCGTGCGCCATTGGTCAGCGGTGGTCCGGTCCCACGAGGCGACCGTGAGGACACCGGCGTTGGCCACCGCGCCATCGAGCCCTCCGAGTTCGCCGACGCCGTCGTCGACAGCGGACCGCAGTCGTGCCTCGTCACGAACGTCGACGATGCCGCTCACGCAGCGGCGCCCGAAACTCCTTACCAATTCCACCGTTTCGGCCAAGTCATCCTCGGTGGCCAAGGGATATTCGATCTGGGGCAAAGATTCACAAATATCGAGCAGGATGACGTCGGCACCCTCCTGCGCAAGCCGCAGCGCGTGACTGCGTCCCAGGCCGCGGGCGGCCCCGGTGACCAGAATGCGTTTCCCGGCAACGCGTCCGGGGGCCGAGGCCGTCAGGTCAGTGCCCGTTCCACATCAGGCCCCGCATCGTTGCGGACAGCGGGATATCCTCCACGCCGATCAACCCCTGCGGCGCGCGGCACACCCAATCGATCGCGTTGACGGCCCGGCCGGCCGTCGAGATGCAGCCGGCATCAGTGGAATCGAAGAGGGGATGCGACACGTGGGTGTTGATTTCGACCCGCGGTTCGCCCTCCACGACGACCCGATGAACCCCGGTGTGGCCCTCGGGCGGGAATTCCCAATCGGGCGCGGCGGCCTGAGTGAGCCGGGTGACGTGCTCGAGGGTGATGACCGGTTCGCCGTCGCGCACCCCCTCGGTGGCGAACCGCACCGCCGCCATCTGTCCGGGCTGCACCGTCATCATGGTGCAGTCGATTCGCTCGGGGGTGTACCAGGGTTCGCAGCGCTGGCGCACGTCGTCGAGCTTGATGTCGAGATGGTCCGCCAGGCTTCGGACCTGACCACCCCACATCGCCACGATCACGCCGGGCAGGAACATCATCGCTGGGTCGTCGTCCGGCGTCGACCCGAACCCCATTGCGGCACCGGTGAACTCGGCGTCATCGTAGTTTCCGTAATCGAAGATCTCCTGCACCGTGATCGAGGAAACCCGGGTGGTCAGGCTCGCCGCCGCGTGCACCAGCGTATCGCCGGAGAAACCGGGGTCGATGCCGTTGACGTACAACGACGCGTTGCCGGCCGCGCAGGCGCGCTCCAGGGGCTCTCGCAACCAGTCGTCGGCGTGGCGAGGCGTGACCAGCCAGACCATCGACGTACCAACGACGTTGGTGCCCGCCCTGAGGAACGTGGCCATCTGTTCGATGGCCTCCATCGGCCGAGTCTCGCCCTGAGATGTGTACACAACGCAGTCGGCACCGAGGGCCACCAAGGCGTCGATGTCGTCGGTGGCGATGACGCCGGTCGGCTCGTCCAGTCCGCACAGCTGCGCCGCATCCCGGCCGATCTTCTGGCTGCTCGCGGCGTGCACGCCGACCAGCTCGAGATCGGGTCTGCCGATGATGGCTCGCAGCGAATGCCGGCCCACGTTACCGGTGGAGAATTGAATGACTCTGCGCATCGTTACCCTCGTCCTTCCGGCGGTGGGTGATGACCCATCATGACGCGTTCGATCACCGCGCAGGTCAGTAATCGGGTATCGGCAGCGGCGAATTGTTCGAATCGATGCCGCCGTCGACGTGGAACGTCGCGTTGGTCGCGTAACAGTCGCGGGTGGACAGGTACACCGCAAGCCGTCCGAGATCCTCGACGTCACCCAGCCGATGCAGCGGGGTGGCCTCCTGCATCTTCTCCAGCGACCCGGGCATCAGATCCAGGCTGCCCTTCAGGCCGTCGGTGGCGAAGGACCCCAGGGCGATGGCGTTGACGCGAATCTTCGGGGCAAGTTCCTGCGCCATGGCGCGGGTCAGCGCTTCCAGGCCACCCTTGGCAACGCAATAGGCGGTCAGCGCCCGTATGCCGAATCGCGCCGAGCCCGATGAGATGTTGATGATGGAACCGTGTCCGGCGCTGAGCATGTGCGGTGCCACGAGCTGACTCATGATGAAGGCCGACGTCACACACCAATCGAACGTGTGCCGGAAGTCTTCGTCGGTGATGTCGAGGAATCGCGCGTAGGTCGACCCGCCGACATTGTTGACCAGAATGTCGATGCGGCCGAGGCGCTCCATGGCCGTGTGCACCACCCGCTCCGAATCCGGACGACTCATCGCGTCCGCGACGAGCGCCAGCCCCTTGCCACCGGCGTCCTCGATACCCTCAATCGTCCCAACGATATCCGCCTCGGTCCGCGCGGTTCCGACTACCGTGGCACCCGCCTCCGCCAGCACCCGGGCGATGCCCGCCCCCACACCCTTCCCCGCTCCCGTGACGATCGCGACCTGTCCGTCCAGCCTGAACTGCTCCAATGCCATGCCGGCTCCTCCGATGTGCGGTGTGGTGCGGCTTCAATCTATGGAGCCTACTGACTAAAGTCAACGAGTTCGCAGTGTGCGAGATCCCGCGCAGTGCGAAGATCCCACTAAGACAAGTTGTGCAAGCCTTTTTGACCGGGACACGGCATACTGATCAGGTCAGCCTCGTAACCCTGACATGAGTCAGGTCAACCGTGAGGAAAGCAATGGCTGTGACGGACCGGCTGTCGGCACGAGAAGCGAAGCGCCTGCAGACGCGGGAGCGTCTGATGGGAGCCGCAATCGGTGAGTTCGCCCGCGCCGGAATGGCCGAGGCAGACGTGGGCGCCATCGTGGCCGCGGCGGGCGTCGCCCACGGGACGTTCTTCTTCCACTTCCCCACCAAGGAGCACGTGCTGCTGGAGCTGGAGCGCCGCGAAGAGGACCGCATCGCCAAGCAGTTCGCGCAATTCCTGAAGTCCAAACACGATCTCGCTTCGGCGTTGAACGAGGCGGTCCGATTGGTCGTCGGATTGGAACGCCGCCTGGGTGATCGGCTCTTCAATGACTTTCTCGCGCTGCACTTCTCCCAAACCCGTCCGCAGACCGAAGACGGCAGGGATCACCCGCTGATCGTCTTGGTCGCCCAAGAGATCGCGCAGGCCCAAGAGCGGGGCGAGACGGACGCGGACGTCGATCCCATGAACAGCGCGGTGTTCTTCTTGCTGGGTCTCTACGCGTTGTTGATCACCACCAACCACTGGCCCACTGGGCACGCGCTGCTGGAAGACTATGTCGCGAGGACGTTGCGAAGCCTGAAGCCATGACTCGTCGGCGTCAGTGCCGTATCACGCCACGCAGCGGCATCAGCCCGAGTTCGTTGTGGGACATGAATCCCGGCGGGGCGTCACAGACCGCGGGAATGGCGTTCGCGGGGCCCATCGCGGTCCAGGTGTAGCCGGGCAGCGCGTAGCCGCCGTTCGGATCCTGCGCCCCCTGCAGGATCAGCTCGGTGGACGAATCGCCCTCGATCACTATGCGGTAGTGGTAATGCTGAGGCCAATCCTCTTGCGGTTCAATGGCATCGAAGGAATCAATCGTGTAGATCTCGTGAAAGATCACCAAAGGCTTGCCGTCCACCCAAGCCGTCCACTTGTGATGCTGGCGGGCGACCGTGCCCTTCTTGATCACGCCCTTGAAGCCCGACATGTCGCTGGTCTCTTTTCCTTCGAAGGGGATGTCGCGCGTGGCGTGCCCTAGCTCCACCTCAGTCGTATATCTCTCGACCGTCTTACCCATTCCCTCCACAACCAAAGCCATCGACTGTGCGAACAATGGCCATGCCTGTCCCAACAGGTTCGGGCCGTCCTCAAACCCGGCCGGATCGCTGCCCATTCCCATCTCGTACAGGTACTTCAGCGTGTCCCGACCGAAGTTCACCACCTCGTAGATGTGAATCGCATCGATCTGACTGACGATTCGGGCCAACGTCAGCACGAGCAGGTCCCCGGCAAAGCCGGGGTTGACACCACCCGCATGAAACGACGTCCCGCCCTCGTGGCACGCCGCATCGATCTTGTCGATGTCGGCCTTGCTGTGCTCGGTTCGATACCACCAGGCGCCGCCGGACGCGACGACGTTCTTGCCCCCACGCAGTAGGCGGCACACCTCATCGGGGTCAGACCAGAGCGGCGCATAGAACACACAATCGGCGTCGAGCGCCTCGATGGCAGCCTTGTCGGTGGTCGCCAGCACCCCGGTCGGCGCTTTGCCGCAGAGTTCGCCGGCGTCCTTGCCCACCTTCTCCGGGCGATTGCACAGCACTCCGACCAGTTCATAGGCGGGGTTATGGACGAAATGACGGAGCGCTATCGTGCCGACATTGCCCACGCCCCATTGGATTACGCGATATTTTTTCTCGGCCGCCGGCCTGGTTGTCATCGCTACTCCTCTGCATGGCCACAAGGGCTGAGCGCTCGCTGAGCGTAGGCGCCGCTCGAATGCCGTGTCAACGATTAGCAGCTGACTTTTGTCAGTAATGTCGCCCTGCGCCGCTAGGCAGCGGGTGCCACGCGACCGGCCGGATCCGCCTGATACTCGGCCAGACAGCAGCGCGGGTCGGCCGGGCGAGGTGGCTAGCCGCCCACGCCTCACAAGCGCCACCGCGCACTTATGCTGACTAGAGTCAGCCTGTTATAGTGGGCCGGTCCAATCAGCGGGGAGGGTTCGTGAATCTGCCGAGGCTGCATCAGCGCAATGCCGGCAGTGCGGGCGCCACCGCCGGATCGAGCGGCGCTCCCCCAACGGGTCTGAGCCTCGACGAACATCTGGACCGTTCGCAGCTCGCGCAGCGCCAGGCCGACAAATGGCTCATCTCCGGCAGTCTGCTGATCGGCACCGCGGCCCTCGGCGTCTTCGGGTTGCCGCTGTTTCTCTGGGGCGTGCGGTTGCTGCGCCGGGCCCAGCGCGATGGCCTCTCCGTCCGGCCGATGCTGGTCACACTGCTGGGTTACCTCGTCATCATCGACGCCGCCATCAACACCGTCGGATGGGCCCTCGACCTGGTGGCCAACCACACGATCCTGGCGCGGGTGTTGCTCAACGGGTGGGGCAACATGTTCGACGCCGGCTACTTCTGGCACTACAACGAGCTGTGGGTCGGCGGCGCGGCGGGCCCCGGCGAGAAGGCCCTGGAAGTCGGACTCATCCTGACCGTCTTCACCATGCGCATCGCGGCCGCCATCGGTTTCCTGCAGATGAAGCGGTGGGGGCATCAGTGGATGATCGTCACCTGCTGGATGGGGGTGGTCATCTGGATCACCTACGTCTTCAACATGACCATGTTCGCCGACGTGCGCTTCGCCGGCGTCGTGCTGCCGGTTGTCGGTTGGTGGCTCTACGACATCTTCTACATCACCCCGTTCCTGGCCATCCCCTATCTGCACACCGTCAACCGCGAACTCTTCTCCGATTGACATGCGCGAGCTGAAATCCACTCCGCCACCGAGGAAGTCACATCATGGGCTATCTATGGGAAATCCTTCGCTATGTCGCCGCCTGGGGCGGCACCGGTCTGATCATCTGGTTCTGGTACTGGCTGTTCTCCAACATCGGCACGTTCTGAACCGCGGCCCGCTCCTCCACGACGCGCGGGATTCGGCCCATGGCTGACCATTCCGAAGGACACGCGATGTCACTGGAACGGGCTTGCTCCGTCACGGCGGTCGCGCTCAGTGACCAACGCCGCGACGGCGCGCGGCTGGTCACCGGCGGACGACGCGGATTCGGGGTGAACGCGGCCCTCACGTTCGTCCACGTCCCCTACCCCGTACCGCCTGACTGGACGCGGCGGACCCTGACTTGCGGCGTGGCGCTGCAGTGTTCGCCGTCGAAAGAAAGAGTCACCGCATTTCGCCTCAACGAGCTGACCGCCCGCGAGCTGTCCGCGCTCACGCTTATCGAGGCCGGCGTGGCGCTGGGCTGGATAGCGTCGCGGTGGCCGGGCCTGCTCTCCGAGTTCCAACGGCTCCTTGCCGACCTCCCACCCGAGGCCGCCGATATGGACGGCGCCGAGATGCTCAACCGGGCAATTGCATTGGCGGCCAGCGGCGAGGCATTACCGATTCATCCGCTGCTGGGCACCTTGCCGCTGGCGTACACGGCGCCGCACGGATTGGCCGACAGGTTGCGACGCAGCTTCGGCAGGATGCCATGGACCACAACGCAAAAGCGACTGCCGCGGCCGTACTCGGTTCCTGTCGGCGGCGACGGAGGCGTCCGCAACCCCAACCTGCCGCCGCCCAGCCGGCCCCAGGACAACGACCTCGACGTCACGCCCGAACACCGGCCCGGCATTCCCTATCCCGAATGGAACATGTGGACACAGCGATTCATGCGCGACCATGTCGCGGTCGTCGAGCACGTCGATGGCCGGCACGCCGGCCGTCCGGTGCCGGTAGCGGTCGACGTGCGTAGGTGGTTCGAGGAACACACCCACCGTGCGATGACCAACCGTCTCGAAGACGGGTCCGACCTCGACGTCGACCAATACGTCAATCACTACATCGATCTCGCCACCGGCGAGGCAAAGGAGCCCAAGGTGTTCCGCGATCTGCTGCCCAGCAGCCGCGACGTCACCACGGCCTTGTTGCTCGACGGCAGCTCGTCGCTGGGGGTGCACGGTGGCCGGGTGTTCGCGCTGGAATTGTCCTGCGCCGATGCGCTTTCCCGCGCCATGACGGTGGCCCACGAACGCCACGGCATCTTCGTGTTCACCGGCAACACCCGTCATCGGGTCGAAGTCCGCTGCCTCAAGGACTTCGACCACCGCCGCTTCGTGCCATCGAGCGCGCTGGGATTGGCCACCCGCGGATACACCAGACTCGGTGCGCCACTTCGGCATTTGACGAGCCGGCTGCTGGCACAGGCCGGCGAGCGCCGCCTGCTGATCGTCATCGGCGACGGACTGATCTCCGACGAGGGCTACGAGGGCCGGTATGCCTGGGCGGACGCCGCGCACGCCGTCGAGGAGGCCAACGAGGCCGGGGTGTCGATCTACTACGTCGGCGTGGGACCGACCCGCGTCGATCCCCTTCCCGAGGTGTTCGGCCCTCGCCGGTCGCAACGGATCCGGCGCATCGAGGAGCTGCCCCGGGTACTGGCCCACGTCCATCGCGAACTGGTCGCGGCATGAACACCGACCGGCGGAGGAAGAGATGACGACCGAAACATATTTCGCCAACGGCAACGAAGTTCAGCTGTTCGAGCAGGCCTTCCACCGGCGTATCCCGGTGATGCTCACCGGCCCGACCGGGTGCGGCAAGACCCGCTTCGTCGAGCACATGGGCTCGCTGCTGCAGCGGCCCGTGGTCACCATCAGCTGCCACGACGACCTCACCAGTTCCGATCTCGTCGGCCGGTTCATGGTGACCGGCGGCGACGTCGTCTGGACGGACGGCCCGTTGACCCGAGCGGTCAAAGCCGGTGCGATCTGCTACCTCGACGAAGTCGTCGAGGCCCGCCATGACTCGTTGGCGATCCTGCATTCGCTCACCGACCACCGGCGGTCGCTGTACCTGGATCGCGCCGGTGAGGTGGTGAAAGCGCCCGAGGAGTTCATGCTGGTCTGTTCGTACAACCCGGCCTACCGCAGCTCGCTCAAGGAGCTCAAACCGTCGTTCCGGCAGCGGTTCGCGACGCTGACGATGCGGTATCTGCCGCCCGACCGGGAGGCCGAGGTGATCGTCGCCGAATCCGGAATTCCGCTGGCCACAGCGAGGCGACTGGTCGGCTGCGCGGTCGCGATCCGCACCGCAGACCAAGCCTTCCACTTCGAGCCGCCATCGACCAGGGTGCTGGTCACGGCGGCCCACCTGATCGCTGCCGGCGCAACCGAATTGGATGCGGCCGAGGCGTGCATACTCGCGCCGCTGAGCACCGACGGCGCGGTCACCGACGGCCTTCGCGAAGTCGCGGCCGCCAGCCTGGGGACCGCGGACGCACCGAGCAGTTCGTAGAAAGGAGCAACGGCATGGACCGCCAAGAGGAGAAGCGCAAGAGGGCGCTCATCGTCTTCCAGATCTTCATCTACGGCTACCTGCTGGCGATGTTCGGGATCCAGCTCTACATGTCGTTCGCGCGGGGGTGGTGGGATCTGTGAATCTCCCCTTGCTGAAACGACATTCAGCCGGTGCCGAGGCGTCGGTCGGCCTCGAGGATCACCACGACGAATCGCGCCAGGCCCAGCGCCGCGCCGACAAGTGGATGATCGTCGGCGCCGCCCTGATGGGCATGTGGGCGCCGGGCCTGATCGGCTTGCCCATCTTCATGCGTGGGGTGTGGCTGCAACGCCAGGCCCTGCGCGCCGGACTGTCGGTCCGGCCCATGATCGTCACCCTGATCGGCTACCTGACCCTGATCGACGGGATGCTCAACAGCCTGGGCTGGGCGTTGGACCTGGTCGCCAACCACACCCTGATCAACAGGGTGCTGATGGTCGGCTGGGGCAACATGTTCGACGCCGGCTACTTCTGGCACTACAACGAGCTGTGGGTCGGCGGCGCGGCGGGTCCGGGCGAAAAGGCCTATGTGGCCGGCCTGATCCTCACGGTCTTCTCGATGCGGGTGGCCGCCGCGATCGGGTTTTTACAGATGAAGCGGTGGGGCCATCAGTGGATGGTCGTCACCTGCTGGATGGGGGTGGTGATCTGGTCGGCATACGTGTTCAACATGACCATGTTCGCCGACGTGCGCTACGCCGGTGTCGTTTTCCCGGTCATCGGCTGGTGGCTCTACGACATCTTCTACATCACCCCCTTCCTCGCCATCCCCTATCTGCACACCGTCAACCGCGAAATCTTCTCCGACTAGCAAGGAGTAGTGCCATGACAAGCCCTCCCGTACCGGCGTCCGCCGAAGACAAAGACCCGAGCACCGAGCTCGAGCCGGGGACGACGCCGTACTACGCGCGGATGCACAAATGGATCAAGCGCGCCGTGTTGGTGTGCCTGGTGGCCCTGGTGATCGAGGGTGCCTTCACGCTGCCGTTCATGGCGGTCTACTACGGCTACCCGACCCTGAGCCTCACCCAGATCTGCAGTGAGCTGCTCAAGATCCGTTACTCCAACGACACTTTGGAGTGCAAGTACCCCTACCCGCCGTTCGGGCCGCCCGAGGGCGCCGAAGGCAAAGCCACCGCGCAGGACGTCTGGGGCATCCAGCCGATACCGAAGTATCACCGGCTGGGGTTCCGCGAACTCGTCAAGATCCACAACGACAGGCTGGCTCGCCAAGCCGCCCAACAGCATCCCGCTGCGCACTCGTGACCTATCGGGTCGTGCAGTGGACGACGGGTAACGTCGGTAAGAGTTCGGTCAAGGCCATCGCCGCCAACCCGGCGCTCGAGCTCGTCGGGTGCTACGCCTGGTCGCCGGACAAGGCCGGGCGTGATGTCGGCGAGCTGTGCGGGATCGAACCGCTCAATGTCAAGGCCACCAACGACATTGAGGCGCTGCTCGCGCTGAAGCCGGACTGTGTGGTCTACAACCCGATGTTCGCCGACGTCGACGAGCTGGTCCGCATCCTGGGCGCGGGCATCAACGTGGTGGGCACCGCCGGGTTCATCACCGGGCACTACCTCGGCGCCGGCCGCGGCCGCATCGAACGAGCCTGCGCGGACGGCGGGTCAACCATCTTCGGCAGCGGCATCAACCCGGGCTTCATCCAACTCTTCGCCATCGTCTCGGCGGGGCTTTCGGACCGGGTGGACAAGGTCTCCATGCTCGAATCCGTCGACACCACGATCTACAATTCGCCCGCCACCGAGATACCCATGGGCTTCGGCTATCCCATCGATCTACCGGACCTCCCGGCCATCACCAAGAAGGGCTCCGGCATCTTCCGCGACGGCGTATTCCTGATCGCCGAGGCGTTGGGCGCCGAGCTCGACGACGTGCGGTGCGAAGTCGACTACGCCCAAACCACCGAGGATCTGGACCTTCCCGGCGACTGGACGATCAAAAAGGGATGCGTCGCCGGCGTGGACGTCCGTTGGAAAGGGATTGTCGCGGATCGCGAGATCATCGAAATCCGCGGGCGATGGCGCAAGGGTCAATCGCTGGATCCGGATTGGCCGCTGGACATGGGCTACACGATCGAGGTGCAGGGCCAGCCGACGATCAAGACCACGCTGAGTTTCCTTCCGCCGCCAGACTTTGCGGGCCAGACGCTGGAGGACTACATCATGCTGGGTCTCACCATCACCGCGATGCCGGCGATCACCGCGATACCCGCCGTCGTCGCAGCGCCCCCCGGCATCGTCACCTACAACGACCTGCCACTGCTACTTCCGCGCGGAGTCCTGTGCGCCGATTCTCGATAGGAAACTCCGATGCCTGAAGAACCCTCGCTCCATCACGTCGTGTTCGCGGTGGCACCGGAACGACATGCCGCCGCGACACAGATGTTCACCGATCTCGGATTCGTCTTCGAGCCCCTGCAGCTGGCCGCGCTCGGCCTGGACATCCATCTCGACTGGAATCGGGGCATCGAACTGATCAGCCCGATCCCCGGGTCGACCGGCGAGGTCGCCGTCTCGGTGACGGCGTTCCTCGAGCGTCACGGTGACGGCGTGTTCACCGTGGTGATCGGCGTTCCGGAAGCCGCCATGGCCGACGCCGTCGCCGAGCGTTACGGCGCGACAACGCGATTCCGGCAGCGCATGGAGGGCGAGGGCACCTACCTCGACGAACACGACGTGTCGATCCTGGGCCTGCCACTGACATTCCTGGCGACCAATATTCCGTGATTGGAGACGGCATGGGCGAGCTTCGCTTTGACGGAAGGGTCGCGATCGTCACCGGCGCCGGGGGTCAGGAGCCGAGCCTGGGGCGATCGCACGCCAAGCTGCTCGCCGAGCGGGGAGCCAAGGTCGTCGTCAACGACCTCGGCGTCGGGCCCGATGGGCGAAGCCTCCTGCGCGCCAACGCCGAACAGGTGGCGGCTGAAATTTGCGCGGCGGGTGGTGAGGCTGTCGCGGACCAGCACAGCGTCGCCGATCAGGACGGTGCGCGTCGGGTCGTCGAGACCGCGCTGGACGCGTGGGGTCGCCTCGACATTCTGGTGAACAATGCCGGCGTTTGCTTCATGGCGCACTTCGACGAGATTTCCGACGCCGACATCCGCAACGTCATCGACGTGCATCTGATGGGAACCGTGTGGATGTGCCGGGCAGCCTGGCCGCACATGCGGGACGCCGGTTACGGCCGCATCGTTAACACGACGTCCGGGGCGATGTTCGGGCTGGAGAACCTGTCCATCTACGGTGCCGCCAAGGGCGGAATCTTCGGGCTGACACGCGGTCTCGCGGTCGAAGGGGCACCGCTCGGCATCAAGGTCAACGCGTTAGGGCCTGCGGCCAACACCAGCGCCGTGCGGCATTTCAACAACCCGTCCGCCTTTACCAAGCTGATGGAGGATCACTTTCCGACGGGCCTGGTCTCACCCGTGGTGGCCTTTCTTGTCCACGAGAGCTGCCCGTTATCCGGTGCCAACCTCGAGGCGGGCGGCGGAAACGTGGGCATCCGGGTGTTCGGCCAGACCACCGGCCACTACGACTCCGAGCTCACCCTCGAAAAGGTACGGGACAACCTGGCCACGATCGTCGACACCGCCACGGCGAGGTTGATGCCGGATCTGGCGAATTCCGGGGAGCTGGCCCCGGGTGAGGCCATATCGGCGCCGATCGAAGTACTACCAAAGCGCTACCAGCCGAACTGATTTCGGCCCGAGGAGGACAGCACAATGAGCGTCGACACCGCGACACCCAACGTCTTCGACGCCGACCTTCCGACGCTGCACTATGACATCACCGACACCGTGCACCAGGTCGCCCCGCGGATCCACGAGGCGCGCAAGCGGTCCCCGATAGCCATCGGGCCGTTGGGACCCGAGGTGCTCGGCTACGAACTCGCCCGCGGGATACTTCGCGACCCGCGGTTCGTTTTCCCGCCCGGGATGCACATGACCGCTCGGGGGATAACCTCCGGCCCCCTCTATGACCGGGTCCTCGGCACCATCCTGGGCATGGAAGGCGAGGAACATCGACGGCTGCGCGGCCTGGTGTCCAAGGCCTTCACGCCGCGGGCGTCCGCGCGCATGGAAGACACCATCGACACGGTGATCAACGAGTTGATCGACCAGGTTGCCTCAGGTGGCCGAGCCGGCCGATGTGATTTCGTCGCCGACATCGCCCGCCCCTACCCGATCCCGATCATCTGCGCGCTGTTGGGCGCGCCCCCCGAGGACTGGGAGCGGTTTTCCCTCTGGGCCGAGGACATTTTCAAAATCGTCAGGTTCGACTCGGACCTGGCGAACGAGCAGCACATCGTGATGCGGGCGTGGGACGAGTTCGACTCCTACATCGACAACATGATCACCGAACGACGGAGCCGGTTGACCGACGACTTGATCTCCGAATTGATCCGCGCCCAGGACGGCGGCGACCGGCTGAGCAACGCGGAAATGCGGATGCTGGCGTTCAGCATCCTGAGCGCCGGCACGGACACCACGCGCAACCAACTGGCCGCGTGCATGCACGCGCTGTGTGATCACCCCGACCAACTGGCGATGCTGCGCGACAATCCCGGCCTGGCGATGCGCGCCGTCGAGGAATGCATGCGCCATTCACCCGCGGTCTGCACCACCCTGCGCACCGTCCTGGACGACGTCACGTTCGCGGAGTACACGTTTCCGGCCGGCACCTTCATTTCGGTGAATACCTTTGCGGCCAACTGTGATCCAGAGGTCTATCCATACCCGGACCGGTTCGACATCACCCGCGAGGACCCCCCGCCCATCCTGACGTTCGGCGGCGGCGCCCACTATTGCCTTGGCGCCAACCTCGCCCGAACGGAACTCGCCGGAGCGCTCAAAGTCATCGCCCGGCGCATGACCGCCCCGCGTCGCGTGGCCACGGCGCACTGGAAGCCGATGCTGGGCCTGAGCGGGCCGGTGGACCTGAAGATCGAGTTCGACTAGCTCAGCGCGTCGTCCGCGGCCAGCTCGAGCACCCGGATCTCCCCGGTGGCGCCGTCGACCTCCACCATGGCTCCCGGCGGCAGCGCCTTGGTGGCCCCCTGAACGTCGACGACACACGGGAACCCGAATTCGCGGGCCACCACCGCGGCGTGCGACATCGGCCCGCCGAGTTCGGTGACAACGGCGGCGGCGTAGCAGAACGCCGCGGTGTACCCGACGTCGGTCACCTCCGCGACCAGCACCTCGCCGGGTTGCAGCTCGTCGATCGTCTCGGGCCGCACGATCCGCACCCGGCCGCGCACCCGTCCGCCGCATACGCCGACGCCACGCAAGATGTCCCCACTGGCCAGCGCGTCCGATGAGGTCGCGGTCGGCTGCCAGCTCCCGCTGAAGACCGTCGGCGGCGCCACCGAGACCAGCCGGCGTTGTTCGGCGCGGCGGCGGGCCACCAGCGCGCCGACGTCCGCCGGGAGGGCGTCGAGTTCGTCGACGAGCAGATAGAAGACGTCGTCGGCCGCGGTGAACACCCCGGCCTCGACCGACCTGCGGCCGTATTCGCGAAGCAGCGTGCGCAGCACCCAGTTCGCCCGCACCACCTTGTCGCGGCGGACCTCACGGTCGCGCAGTTGCTGGGTGGCAAGTACGGCAACCGGCTTGGCGTGCAACGGAATCCGGGGGCGCTGGGGCTGCGCCGCGGACGGCGCGCTCATCGCTCGGGTCACCATCCGCACGAGCAGCTCGGGGTCGTCGGCGTAGCTGGTCGACAGCATCTCGAGCTCGGCCGGACCGCGGTGACCGATGAGCGCCAGCTCGTCGAGCAGGGCGGCATGGAATTCCGGCGCCTCGACGGCGAGCTTGTCCAGCCGGTCCCCCGGTTCGGCCAGCAGCGCCCTCACTTTCGGATCGCGCTGCGCGGCGACCACCAGCCGCTGCATCGCCTCGACGGAGCGCGCGCTGACCAATTCCGGTCCGCCGGGCGCGGCGATGTCTCGCCCGCATAAACCGCGCAGCAGCACGTTGAACGCGGCGCACAACAGGAACGAGCCCGCCGCCAGCACCCAGCCGTGCACCACCTGGTCACGCGCCAGGGTGATCAGGCTCAGCAGCCGACGATCGTCGAGCCCGCCGAGGTCGCCGTCGGTCAGGCGCTCCAGGCGATCGACATCGGCGACGAACTCTCGGGTGTCCAGGCCCGCACCGGCGGACAGCCCGATCAGATTGACGCCGAACACGCCGATGTTGCGGATGGTCCGCAGTTGCTTGCGAATTCGGCCGGTGTCGGCGTGTGGACGTTCCTCACCGAAGATCGGCAGGGCGGCCATGCTTGGGCCGAAGAACCCGCTGTTGCTCACCACCGTCGTGGGCTTGACGAAAGGCACCGTCTCGGCCATGAAGTGCGCGGTCGTGATGGCGCCGTACAGCCGGTGGGCAAACACCGCGACCATGCGCATCGCGATTTCGCGCTGGATCGTCCCGCCGGGCCGCAACCGCTCCGCGACGCACACGGCGCTGGCCCGCAGCCCACGCACCGTCGCCGATGCCGACGCCGGCGAAAACGGGCCAGGCAGTGCCTCGGACAAATTGGTGGCCAGAAACGTGGGAAAGCGCGGGTCGATCGGTGTGTCGAATTCCCCGTTATCCCCGGCTGCGCCCGCCCAGACGGGCTTGACGCCGTCGCCGCTCGGCGCGTCGACCGAAGGCAGGTCCTGAATGTTGGCCAGCCGCCAGGGCAGCGATACCACCCGAGTGCCCACGGTCACCCGGCCGCGCACCGCCAGCGCGAAATCCTGGACACATTCGCCCGCTTCCCACGCCGGCCGGAACGCCCATGCGTCGGCCAGCCGCGCGGTCTCCATAAGCGCGGCCCCGCGCACCAGCCGCAGCTCCGCCGGCTCGGGGCCGACGCGCACGACTGGGCGGCGTAGCGCGGCGGCGACTTGGCGGAAGGTCAGTTCGCCCGAAGCGGCCAGATTCACCGGCCCTCCGGCGATGTCGGCTTCCACGATGGCGCGGTTGAACAGCCGCAGCGCGTCGTCGAGGTGGACGACCTGCATGCGGCGATCGCCCGACCGGTCGACAAACGCCGGTAACGCCAGCAGGCGACGCACCCAGTTATCGACGCTGCGGCCCAGAATGAGCGCCGAGCGGACCGCGACCCATTCCACGCCCGATTCCGCCAGCATCTGTTCGACTCGGGCCTTGAATCGGCCTTCGGCGCTGACCGGAGTCATGGCCTCATGTTCGGCCCTCGGCACGTCACCCCCGCCGTACACGTGGGCCGACGACGCGAACACGATTCGCCTGGAACCGGTCTCGGCCATCGCGTCGAGCACGTTGCGGGTGCCACCGATGTTCACCTGGTCGTCGTCTCCGGAACCCGTCGCCCACGCGAAGTGCGCGACGACGTCGGCGCCGGCCAGGGCGCGTCGGACAGCGTCGGCGTCGCGGATGTCCGCCACGACGAAATCCGCTGCGCCCGGCCAGCTTTCGGGACGAGAGCGGGCGATGCCCGCGACGTCGTGGCCCTGGCTGAGCAGCCTCATGGCGAGGCCCCGGCCGAGCACGCCGCCGGCCCCCGTGACCGCGATTCTCACGTCATGCCTACTCGTCGTCGTCGTCGCGCAGCGCCGCGTTGACCAGGGCGTCCAGATCCATGTCCGCAATGTCCTTTTCGGTGGTCACCGTCGAGGCCTGCGCGGCGCCGTCGGCCTCGCTCGCCAAAGCCAGCAGGAGCTCCAGCACGCCGGCCTGCCGAAGACGCTTGACCGGAATGGATCCGACGACGCGTTGAATCTCCGCTTCGCCCGGTGCGGCCGCCGCGGCGGGTTGGTCCGACGATCCGACCAATTCGCGGTACATGTAGCCGGCCAGCGCGGCGGAGTTCGGGTAGTCGAAGATCAGCGTCGGTGACAGCGCCAGTCCGGTAGCGGCTTTGAGCCGGTTGCGCATCTCGACGGCGGTCAGCGAGTCGAAACCGAGTTCCTGGAACGCCCGGTCCGGATGGATCGCCTCCGGGCTGGAGCTGCCCAGCACGGTGGCGATGTTGGCCCGCACCAAGTCCAGCAGGATCGCCTGCTGCTCGTCCTCGGGGAGCCCTTCGAGGCGTTGCAGCAGAGCGGATTTCGACTTGGCGGCGGCCAGCGAGTCATCGACCTGGCGCCGCGTCGGGGCGTTGATCAGATCGACGAACATCGGCGGCAACGTGCCTCCATCGAACTTGACCCGCAGGGCCGCGAGGTCGATGTGGGCCGGCAGCATGAACGGCTCATCGACGATGAGCGCGGTGTCCATCAGCTCCAGAGCCTGGTCGGAGGACATTGCGACGATCCCGTCGCGCCCGAACCGCGCGCGGTCGGCGGCGCCCAACCCTCCGGTCATGGCGCTGGCCTGATCCCATAGGCCCCAGCCCAGCGAGATCGCCGGCAGCCCGTGCGCCCGCCGGTGGGCGGCCAGCCCGTCCAGGAACGAGTTGCCGGCCGCGTAGTTGGCCTGACCCGACGCGCCGGCGAGTCCCGCGATCGACGAGAACATCACGAAGGCAGACACGTCCAGCTCGCGGGTCAACTCGTGCAGGTTCCAGGCCGCGTCGACCTTGGACCGCAACACCGATTCGATTCGGTCGGTGGTCAGCGACGTCACGACCGCGTCGTGCAGGACTCCGGCGGCGTGGATCACCCCGGTCAACGGACGCTGCATCGGGATGTCGGCGATCACCTTGGCCAGGGCCTCACGATCGGCGGCATCACAGGCCACCGTCTCCACGTGCGCACCGGCCGCGCTCAGCTCGGCGACCAGCTCCGCGGCGCCCGGTGCGTCCAGTCCGCGGCGGCTGACCAGCACCAGATTCCTTGCGCCGTGGCGGGTCACCACGTGTCGCGCGACCGCCGAACCGGCCATGCCGGTGGCGCCGGTGATCAACACCGTGCCGGCCGTCCACGCGTCCGGCATGGTCATCACGACCTTGCCGACATGGCGGGCCTGACTCAGGTAGCGCAGCGCCGCGGGCGCGCGTCGCACGTCAAACCTGGTGACCGGCAACGGCCGTAGTACATCCTCGCCGAACATGCCGGCCAACTCGTCGAGCATCTGGGCGATGCGATCCGGTCCCGCCTCGAACAGATCGAAGGCGCGGTAACGCACACCCGGGTGGTCGCGGGCGACGACCTCGGGATCCCGGATGTCGGTCTTGCCCATCTCCAAGAACACGCCGCCGGGCGCCATCAAGCGCAGGGACGCGTCGACGAAATCACCGGACAGCGAGTCCAGCACGATATCCATTCCGGCCACGCCGGCCCTGCCGGTGACCGCCCGGAACTTCTCCTCGAATTCCAGGCTGCGTGAGTCGGCGATGTGGTCGTCGTCAAAGCCCATGTCGCGCAATGTGTCCCACTTGCCACGGCTGGCGGTCGCGAATACTTCCAGACCCATGTGCCGGGCCAGCTGGACGGCGGCCATGCCGACACCGCCGGCGGCGGCATGGACCAGCACTCGCTGACCGGGCTTGGCGCCGGCCAGGTCCACCAGTGCGTAGTTCGCCGTGGCGAACACCACCGACGCCGTCGCGGCGGCGGTGTGTGACCAGCCGGGCGGCACCTTGACGAGCAGGCGCTGGTCGGTCTTGGCGATGGTTCCGGTGCCGTCCGGGAAGAGCCCCATCACGCGGTCACCGACAGCGAAACGCCCGGCACCGGGGCCGATTTCGCTCACCACACCCGCGGCCTCGATGCCCATGATCGCCTCGGGGTCGGGGTAGAGGCCCAACGCGATCATGACGTCGCGGAAGTTGGCCGCGATGGCCGACAGCGCGACCCGCACCTGACCGGGACCCAACGGGGTGTCGGCGTCGGGAATGCGCTCTATCCGCAGGTTTTCGATCGTGCCGTAGCTGCTCATGCCGAGTCGCCACGGTCCCTCGTCGGGTGGCAGCAACAGACCGCCGACGGCGCGGCTGCCGAGCACCCGGGCGGTGTGGACCGCCCCGTTGCGCAGTATCGCCTGCGGCTCGCCGACCGCCAGCACCGCCGCTATCGCGTCGGAATCCAGCGGGGCGTCCGTGTCGACGAGCACGATTCGTCCGGGGTGCTCGGTCTGCGCCGACCGCACCAGCCCCCAGACCGCCGCGCCGGCCAAATCGGTGACGTCCTCCCCCGGCAGCGTCATCGCGCCCCGGGTCGCCATCACCAGGGTGCCTGCACCGTCGCGGGCCAACCAGGACTGCAGCACGGGCAGCACCGCTCGCGTCGCCGCGTACACCTCGGCGATCACGTCGCCGGACACCGGCGCCGATTCGAACAGCACCGCCGATCGTTCGGCCGCGGGGTCGTCGACTTCCGCTGCGCCCCAGGCGGACACCGACACGGGCTGCGTCGGCTGCGACGGTTGAGCGGACCAGATGACCTCGAAGAGCCGGTCCGGTCCCGAATTCGTCACGGCGGCCAGGAGTTGCTTGTCGGTGACCGGACGGGCCACCATCGACGCCACCGAGAGCACCGGGAGACCCAGCCCGTCGGCCAATTCGATGGACACGGTGGACGGGCTCACCGGCACGATCCGCGCGCGCACCGCCCCGGCCCCCGCGGCGTGCAGCGACACCTGCTGCCAGGAGAACGGGACCAGCATCGATCCCTCGGGCAGTTCGTCGCTGTCGGACGCCAACATGACGGCGTGCAGCGCCGCGTCGAGCATCGCCGGGTGGACGCCGAATCCGGCCGGCGACACCCCCGCGTCGGCGGGCAGCGACACCTCGGCGAAGACCTCGTCGCCGCGGCGCCACATCGATGTCAGGCCGCGGAACGCGGGCCCGTAGCCGTAACCCCGCTCGGCCAGTTGCTCGTATCCGTCGCCGACATCCACCGGGACCGCACCCGCCGGCGGCCACGCCGACAAGTCCGCGCCCGGCTGCACCGACCCCGCTCGCAGCACACCCTCGGCGTGCAGGGACCAGCCCGAGCCCGCTTCGGCGCGCGAAAACACCGACACTGAGCGGGCGCCCGAGTCGTCGGGGCCGCCCACCACGACCTGTACCGCGACCGATCCGCCGGCCGGCAACACCAGCGGCGCGGCCAGATTCAGTTCGTCGACCACGCCGCAGCCCACCTCGTCGCCGGCGCGGATCGCCAACTCGACGAATCCCGCGCCGGGGAACAGCACGACACCGCCGACGGCGTGATCGGCCAACCAGCTCTGCGTGCCCGGAGACAGCCGGCCGGTCAGCACCACTCCGCCGGTGGCCGGCAGTTCCACCACCGCGCCCAGCAGGGCGTGTTCACTGGCGGCCAGACCCAGGCCCAGGGCGTCGGCCGGGGCGCCGTCGGCGGCAAGCCAAAAGCGCCGCCGGTCAAAGGCATACGTGGGCAGCTCGACCAGATTGGCCTCGCCCAGCGCACCGCGCCAGTCCACGTCCATCCCGGCGACGAATCCCTGCGCGACGGCGTTGACCAAGGCGACTGGTTCCGGGCGGTCCTTGCGCAGCGCCGACATCGTGGTCACCTGGGCCGCCCCGGGATCCAAGTCCAGCGATTGCTCGATCGATGCCGTCAGACCGCTGCTCGGCCCGACCTCGAGGAACCGGGTTGCGCCGGCCGAGTGCACGAACCGCACGCTGTCTGCGAACCGCACCGCCTCGCGCACGTGTCGCTTCCAGTACGCCGCCGACGCGAAGTCGTCACCGGCCAGCTGACCGGTCACATTGGACACGATCGGGATGGTCGGCTTGCCGATGGCCAATCCGGCCGCGACGGTGCCGAATTCATCGATCATCGGATCCATCAACGGGGAGTGGAAGGCGTGCGACACCGAGAGCCGGTGCACGCGGTCGCCCTCGGCGCGGAGCCGGTCCGCGATCGCGATCACCGCGTCTTCGGCGCCGGAAATGACCACCGAGGCAGGCCCGTTGACCGCGGCGATGCCGACGCCGGCCCCGTCCGAGGACGCCAGCAGCGCCCGCACCTCGTCTTCGGTGGCCTGCACCGCGACCATCGCGCCGCCCTCGGGAAGCGCCTGCATGAACCGGCCGCGGGCCGCCACCAGCACCGCGGCGTTCTCCAACGACAACACGCCGGCGACGTGCGCGGCCGACAGCTCCCCGATCGAGTGCCCCAGCACGAAATCGGGGCGCACGCCCCAGGATTCGAGCAGCCGGAACAGCGCTACTTCCACCGCGAACAGCGCGGGTTGCGCGAATTCGGTGCTGTTCAGCAGGTTTTCGTCGTGGCCCCACATCACCTCGCGCAGCGGGCGCAGCAGGTGCCGATCCAGTTCGGCCACGACGGTGTTGAACGCCTCGGCGAAGACCGGATAGCCGGCGTGCAATCCCATTCCCATGCCCAGCATTTGGGACCCCTGGCCCGGGAAGACGAAGACCGTCTTCCCTGCGGTCGCAGTGCCGCGGATGACCGAGCCGGCCAGGTCGTCGCCGGCCAGCTCGTCCAGGCCCGCGAGCAGCCCGTCGCGGTCGCTACCGACGATGACGGCCCGGTGCTCGAAAACCGACCGCCCCGCCAGCGACCACCCCACATCGGCAATGTCTGACTCCGGGTGGGCCCGCAGGTGGGCGGCCAACCGGGCGGCCTGAGAGTTCAACGCCGACAACGATTTCGCCGACACCGGCCACGACACAACCGGCGCCTTGGGGCGGTCCACGGCGTGCGGCGGCTCGACCGGCACGGCCTCGACGATGACGTGCGCGTTGGTGCCGCTGATCCCGAACGACGACACGCCCGCGCGGCGCGGACGGTCGCCGGGCCAAGGCCGCGCCTCGGTCAACAACGACACGGCGCCGGTCGACCAGTCCACATGTGGGCTCGGCTCATCGACATGCAGTGTGGCGGGCAGCATTTCGTGGCGCATCGCCAGGACCATCTTGATGACGCCGGCCACTCCGGCGGCGGCCTGCGTGTGGCCCATGTTCGACTTGATCGATCCCAGCCACAGTGGCTGTTTCCCGGGCTCGGCCCTCTCTTGCCCGTAGGTCGCCAGCAGCGCCTGCGCCTCGATCGGGTCGCCCAACGTGGTTCCCGTGCCATGGCCCTCGACGACGTCGACCTCCGCGGCCGTCAAGCCCGCACTCGCCAGGGCCGCACGCACCACCCGCTGCTGCGAGGGACCATTGGGCGCGGTCAGCCCGTTGGAGGCGCCGTCCTGGTTGATGGCGGAGCCCCGCACCATAGCCAGCACCGGGTGCCCCAGCCGTCGCGCATCAGAGAGCCGCTCCACCACGAGCATGCCGCCGCCCTCGGAGAATCCGGTGCCGTCGGCCGCGCCGGCGTACGCCTTGCACCGGCCGTCCTCGGACAGCCCGCGCATGCGGCTGAACTCCACGAAAATGTCGGGGGTGGCGTTCACGGTGACGCCGCCGGCCAGGGCCAGGTCGCACTCCCCCGAGCGCAGCGACTGCGCGGCCATGTGCAACGCCACCAACGACGACGAACACGCCGTGTCCACCGACACCGCCGGGCCCTCCAGCCCCAGCACATAGGACACCCGCCCCGAGGCCACGCTCGACGACTGCCCGGTCAGCCGGAAGCCCTCGGCCGTCGGTGCGGCGCCCATGCCGTAACCCTGCGTGTACACGCCGGCGAACATTCCGGTGGCGCTGCCGCGGAGCTTGCCGGGTTCGATTCCCGCTCGCTCCAACGCTTCCCAGGACAGCTCCAGGAACATGCGCTGCTGCGGGTCCATCGCCAGCGCCTCGCTGGGCGCGATGCCGAAGAAGGCCGGATCGAAGTCCGCTACGCCGTCGACGAAGCCCCCGGTGCGGGTGTAGCAGGTGCCCGGCACGTCGGGATCCGGGTTGTACACACCGGCCAGGTCCCAGCCGCGGTCGGTCGGAAACTCCGAGAGCACGTCGCGGCCCTCGGTCAGCATGTCCCACAGGTCGTCCGGCGAATTCACCCCGCCCGGATAGCGGCATGCCATGCCGACGATCACGATCGGGTCGTCGTCGGTGGCGCGCGTGACCGGCGCGTGCTTGACCTCTTGCGGAAGCCCCGCGAGCTGGGTCCGGATGTAGCCGGCCAGGCCGTTGGGCGTCGGGTAGTCGAAGATCAATGTGGGCGAAAGCGCAAGGCCGGTCGCGGTTTTGAGGCGGTTGCGCATTTCGACCGCGGTCAGCGAGTCAAACCCCAACTCTTGGAACGCCTTGTCGGGGTCGATCGCGTCGGCGGTGGTGTTCCCCAGCACGGTGGCGATGTGCGATCGCACCAGGTCCAGCAGCACGGCGTGCTGCTCGGCTTCGGACAGCCCGTCCAGGCGATGCGCCAGCGCCGATTTCGATTTCGCGGCCGCCAGCGAATCGTCGACCCGGCGGCGCGTCGGGGCGTTGATCAGATCGGTGAACATCGGCGGCACCGCGACCGCATGGGCCCGCAGCGCTCCGAGGTCGATGCGGGCCGGCGCCAGGAACGGCTCGTCGACGATCAACGCGGTGTCGAACAGTTCCATCGCCTCGTCCGAGGACAGCGCCAAGATCCCGTCGCGGCCCAACCGGGCGAGGTCGGCGGCGTCCAGTCCGCCGGTCATGGCGCTGGCCTGATCCCACAGCCCCCAGGCCAGCGAGATCGCCGGCAGCCCGTGCGCCCGCCGGTGCGCGGCCAGCCCGTCCAGGAACGCGTTCGCCGCCCCGTAGTTGCCCTGTCCCGACGAGCCCACCAGCCCGGCCATCGACGAAAACACCACGAAGGCCGACAGATTCGCGTCGCGGGTCAACTCGTGCAGATTCCACGCCGCGTCGACCTTGGCTCGCAACACCGCGTCGACACGCTCCGGCGTCAGCGAGGTGATCGTGGCGTCGTCCAGCACGCCGGTCGCGTGAATCACGCCCGACAGTGGCCGCTGCGCCGAAATGTCGGCGATCACCCGCGCCAGCGCCGTGCGATCGGCGGCATCGCACGCCACCACGCGCGCGCTTGCTCCGGCGGCTTGCAGCTCGGCGATCAACTCGGCGGACCCGGGCGCGTCCGGACCGCGTCGGCTCAGCAGCACCAGGTCCTCGACGCCGTGGTTGGCCACCAGGTGACGGGCCAGCGTCGAACCCGCCATGCCGGTGCCCCCGGTGATCAGCACGGTGCCCGATGCGAGGCCGGACGGCAGGGTCATCACGACCTTGCCGATGTGGCGGGCCTGGCTCAGGTAGCGCAGCGCGGTGCGGGCGCGCCGCACGTCAAACGTGGTGACGGGCAACGGTTCCAGCACGCCTGCGTCGAACAGCCCGGCCAGCTCCTCCATCCACTGATGCATCCGCGGACGGCCCGGCTCGAACAGGTCGAAGGCGCGGTAGCGGACACCCGGGTAGTCCCGGGCCACCACCCCAGGGTCGCGGATGTCGGTCTTGCCCATCTCCAGGAACACGCCGCCGGGGGCGACGAGTCGCAGTGAGGCGTCGACGAATTCACCGGCCAGCGAGTCCAGCACCACATCCATGCCGCGGCCGCCGGTCACCGCCCGGAACTTCTCCTCGAACTCGAGGCTGCGCGAATCCGAGATGTGGTCGTCGTCGAAGCCCATGGCCCGCAACGTGTCCCACTTGCCGCGGCTCGCGGTCGCGAAGACCTCGAGGCCCAAGTGCCGCCCCATCTGGACCGCGGCCATGCCCACGCCACCGGCGGCGGCGTGCACCAGCACCCGCTGCCCGGGCTTGACGTCGGCCAGATGAATGAAGGCCATGTAGGCGGTGGTGAAAACCGCCGAGATGCCGGCCGCTTCGGCATAAGACCAGCCGGCGGGCTTGTGCTGCAACAGGCGGACGTCCCCGGGCACCAAGGTGCCGCTGCCGTCGGGGAAGAAGCCGTACACCGAATCGCCGACCTCGAATTCGGTGACCCCCGGCCCGACTTCGACCACCACGCCGGCGCCCTCGCCACCAAGCAGGGCGTCGTGGGTGAACATGCCCAGGGTGATCATGACGTCGCGGAAATTGGTGGCGATGGCCCGCAGGGCCACCCGAACCTGGCCCGGTTCCAGCGCGGCGCCGGCGTTGGGAACCGGCTCCAGCTGCAGGTTTTCGAAGGTGCCCGCGCTGCTGATGCCGAGCCGCCAGGGCCCGTCCGCCGGGGGCGTCATGATGCCGTCGACCGCCCGGCTGCCGCGCACCCGCGCGGTGTACGCGATGCCGTCACGCAGCAACACGGCGGGCTCGCCGACCGCGAGAACCGTCGCGATGGCGCTATCGTCAAGCGTCGCATCGGAATCCACCAGCACGATGCGGCCGGGATGCTCTGTCTGCGCCGAACGCACCAGCCCCCACACGGCCGCGCCGGCCAGATCGGGGACATCCTCCCCCGCCAATCCCATCGCGCCACGCGTCGCGACGACGAGCACCCCGGAGTCACGCTCGGTCAGCCACGACTGCACGGCCGCCAGCGCCCGATGCGTGCGTTCATACGTTCCGGACACCGGATCTTCGCCGGCCGCAACGGATTCGAAGACCTCGTGCGCCGGCGGGTCGGCATCGCCGGCGGTCGCCGTGACCGGTGACCATACCGCCTCGAACAGACGGTCCGGGCCCGAAGCCGATACGGCCGCGCGCAGCTGCCGCTCGCTCACCGCACGCGCGACCATCGCGCGCACCGACAGCACCGGCAAGCCCAACCCGTCGGCCAGCTCGATCGAGACCGCCCTGGTGGGGGCCCCGGCCGCCCCGGACGCCGACGCCGGGGCCAGGCGCGCGCGCACCGCCGAGGCGCCCGCGGCATGCAGCGACACGCCCTGCCAGGAGAACGGCAACACCACTTCGTCGGTCTGGCCACCTATTTGGTGGCTGACGACCAGTGCGTGCATGGCCGCGTCGAGCAAGGCCGGGTGGACGCCGAACCCGGTGACGCCGCCGGCGGCGTCGGGCAGACGCACCTCGGCGAACACCTCGTCGCCGCGGACCCACGCCGCCGTCAGGCCCTGGAATGCCGGGCCGTAGCCATATCCGCGCGCGGCCAGCTGCTCGTAACCGTCGGCCACGTCGACCTTCACGGCTCCCGCCGGCGGCCATGCCGACAGGTCGGCGCCCGGCTCGACCGAGCCGGTGCTCAGCGTTCCCTCGGCGTGGCAAACCCAGCCGGAGCCGGCGTCGGGGCGCGAGAAGATCGACACCGCGCGCTGACCGGATTCTTCGGCGGGACCCACGACCACTTGCACCGCAACCGATCCCGAGCCGGCATCCTTGCCCGGCAACATCAACGGCGCCTGCAGCGTGAGTTCGTCGACCGTCGAGCAGCCGACTTCGTCGCCGGCGCGAATCGCCAGCTCCACGAAGCCGGACCCGGGGAACACCGCCGACCCGGAGACGGCGTGATCGGTCAGCCAGCCCTGCAGACTGGCAGACAGGCGGCCCGTCAGGACGACCCCGCCCGAGGCCGGCAGTTCGACGACCGCGCTCAACAGGGGGTGCTCGCTGGCGCCGAGCCCCAGGCCGGACGCGTCCGCCGAGATGCCCTCCCCGGAGAGCCAAAACCGCCGCCGGTCAAAGGCATACGTCGGCAGCTCGACGAAGCCCGCGCCGTCCAGCGCCCCGCGCCAGTGCACGCCGACTCCCGCGACAAACGCGGTGGCGGCCGACGTCAGGAATCGTTCGAGCCCGCCGTCCTCGCGACCCAGGGTGGGGATGACGATGGCCTCGGTGTCGCCGGGCAGGCTGTCGTTGGCGGTGTCCTCGATGCCGGCGACCAGGGCGGGGTGGGGGCTGGATTCGATGAACGTCCGGTAGCCGTGTTCGCAGGCGCTGCGCACCGCCTGGTCGAACTGCACGGTCTGCCGGATATTGCGGTACCAGTAATCAGCATCCAATCCCGCTGTGTCCAACCGGTTTCCGGTGACGGTGGAGAAGAATGCGATGCGCGTGGAGCGCGGCTCGATGCCGGAGAGCACCTCAGCGAGGTCGGTGCGGATCGCCTCCACCTCGACCGAGTGCGAGGCATAGTCCACGTCGATGCGCCGGGTCCGCAGCTCGAGGTCGGCGCAGAAGCCGACGAGCTCGTCGAGCGCGGCCACCTCGCCGGAGACAACGACGGCGGAGCGACCGTTGACGGCGGCGATGCTGACTCGATTTCCATACGGAGCCAACAACTCCCGCGCCCGTTCGGTGCTGCAGGCGATGGACAGCATGCCGCCGGGGCCGGCCAGTGACGTCAGCAGCTTGCTGCGCAGCGTGACCACCCGGGCGGCGTCCTGCAGCGACAGCGCCCCGGCGACGTAGGCGGCCGCGATTTCGCCTTGCGAATGGCCGATCACCGCATCGGGGTTCACCCCCACCGACTTCCACAGCTCGGCCAGCGCCACCATCACCGCGAAGAGCACCGGCTGTACGACGTCGACGCGGTCCAGTCCCGGAGCGTCGGGTGCGCCGCGGAGCACGTCGGTCAGCGACCAGTCGACGAAGTCGGCGAAGGCCTCGTCGCATTCCTGGATCTGTTGCGCGAATACCGGCGCGGTATCCAGCAATTCGACGGCCATGGCCGCCCATTGGGAGCCCTGGCCGGGGAAGACGAACACGGTCTTGCCCGCCGGCGTCGCGGCGCCCCGGATCACCGATCCGATCGGGTCGTCGTTGGCCAGCTCGTCCAGCCCGGCCAGCAACCGGTCGCGATCACCGCCCACCACGACTGCCCGGTGCTCAAAGGTCGCGCGGCCCGCCAATGACCACCCGATGTCGGCGATGTCCAGATCATCGTGTGCGCGAACGTATTCGGCCAATCGGGCCGCCTGCGCCGCCAACGACGACGGGGACTTCGCCGTCACCGCCCACGGCACCACCGCCCGCGCCGGTCCGGCCTCCCGATGCGGGGCCTGTCGGTCCGGCGCCGGCACGGCCTCGACGATGACGTGCGCGTTGGTGCCGCTGATGCCGAACGACGACACGCCCGCGCGGCGCGGGCGCTCGGCGTGCCAGGGCTGCGCCTGGGTCAGCAGCGAGACCGAGCCCGCCGTCCAGTCGACGTGCGGGCTCGGCGCGTCCACGTGCAGCGTCGCCGGCAGCGTCTCGTGGCGCATCGCCTGCACCATCTTGATGACGCCGGCCACCCCGGCGGCGGCCTGCGTGTGGCCCATGTTCGACTTGATCGACCCCAGCCACAGCGGCTCGCTGCGATCCTGTCCGTAGGTCGCCAGCAGCGCCTGCGCCTCGATCGGGTCGCCCAACGTGGTTCCCGTGCCGTGGCCCTCGACGACGTCCACGTCGGCCGCGGTCAATCCGGCGTTGGCCAGGGCCGCACGCACCACCCGCTGCTGCGAGGGACCGTTGGGCGCGGTCAGCCCGTTCGAGGCGCCGTCCTGGTTGACCGCCGAGCCCCGCACCACCGCCAGCACCGGATGTCCCAGCCGCTGCGCGTCCGACAGCCGCTCCACCACCAGGATGGCGCCACCCTCGGACCAGCCGACGCCGTCGGCCGCGCCCGCGTAGGCCTTGCACCGGCCGTCCGGCGCCAACCCGCGGTGCCGGCTGAACTCCACGAAGACGGTCGGCGTGGCGTTCACGGTCGCACCGCCGGCCAGGGCCAGGTCGCACTCCCCCGAGCGCAGCGACTGCACGGCCATGTGCAACGCCACCAACGACGACGAACACGCCGTGTCCACCGACACCGCCGGGCCCTCCAGCCCCAACACATAGGACACCCGCCCCGAGGCGACGCTGGAGGTCATGCCGGTCAGCCGGTAACCCTCGATCTCCTCGGCGAGCATGCCGTAGCCCTGAACGATGAGCCCGGCAAATACCCCGGTGGCGCTGCCACGCAGCCCGCTGGGGTCAATCCCGGCCCGCTCCAACGCTTCCCATGCCAGTTCGAGCAGCATCCGATGCTGGGGGTCCATCGCCAGCGCCTCGCTGGGCGCGATGCCGAAGAATGCCGGATCGAAGTCCGCGACACCGTCGACGAAGCCCCCGGTGTTCACGTAGCACTTGTGCCGCGCGTCGGGGTCCGGGTCGTAGAGGCCCGCCACGTCCCAGCCGCGGTCGGTGGGAAACTCCGAGATCACGTCGCGGCCCTCGACCACCATTTGCCACAGCGCCTCCGGGCTGTCCACGCCGCCGGGGAAGCGGCAGGACATACCGACGATCGCGATCGGCTCGTTGGACCGCTCCAGCAGCGCACGGTTGGTGCGCTTCAGGCGCTCAACCTGGACCAGCGCCTTACGCAGCGCTTCGGTGGCATGCTGGAGTTGATCAACCATCACAAACCTCGCCTAACCTTCACCTGACGACGTGCGGCCGTCTTCCACCGCCGGATGCGGTTCTCGCCGAGTCACGGAATTTGCTGCACGAGGCGACGCCGTTTCCCGTCCGACCAGCGTCGTGCCGCTCTGAGACCCAAGAATATTGCTGGTGAGTATGGCCAACTCCGACAGGATTTCAAAACGTCCGCTGCTCCCGGCTGCTACGGGAGGACCGGCTTGGACAGTTGCGCCGCGCCGCGCAAAAAAGATGTGGCACGAGGTGCCCGGTGTGCTCGCTGGACAGCGGTGCGCTGCAGACATGGCCCGACGTCCATGGCGCGACTGTACCCGGCTAGCCATAGCTGGTGGTCAGGAGCATGTCGGGAAAGGTCCGGCGCAGCATCGGGCCCGGCCGGGTCCGGTGCGGACGAGGCGGTCACACACCCGCTCGGCGCCAGCCGTCGGCGGCCCTGGCGGCCTGGATCAGCGTGTCGCACAACTGACGCAGCTCGGTGGCGCCGGCGCCCTCGTCGACCGCCGTGGCGACATCCTCGGCCGCGCAACGTACCTGGTAGACGCGATCCGACAGGTCGGCCGCTTCGTCGGCCGACAGCACCACGGCGTCCTCGGGAACGGCCGCCGCGCCGTTTCGGTTCAGCGAGGCCCGCTGCTCGTACGCCCGCTGCCGGCACGACTGCCGGCAGTATTGGCGGCGACGACCCATTCCCGCGTCGGTGACGTCTCGTCCGCACCAGCGACAGGGCTGGGGGCGGGTACGGCGGCTCACGCCTGCCGACTTTAGTCGGGTTTTCCCGGCGACCCCGGTATCATTGAAGGTCGCGTCGCGCACGCCGGCTTCGGCCGGGGAACTGCGTAGATGGCCGCAGCGTTTGCTAGATGAAGAATGCACTGGACGCACTAAGGGAGCCGCAGAGCTCCGAGAAGACCTGAAGGAGTAGCAGCGATGGCTGATCGCGTACTGAGAGGCAGTCGCCTCGGGGCCGTGAGCTACGAGACTGACCGCAACCACGACCTGGCGCCGCGTCAGCTCGCGAAGTACCGCACCGAGAACGGCGAGGAGTTCGAGGTCCCCTTCGCCGACGACGCCGAAATCCCCGGCACCTGGCTGTGCCGCAACGGCCTGGAAGGCACCCTGATCGAGGGCGACCTGCCCGAGCCGAAGAAGGTGAAGCCGCCGCGGACCCACTGGGACATGCTGCTGGAGCGCCGCTCGGTCGAGGAGCTCGAAGAGCTGCTCAAAGAGCGCCTCGAGATCATCAAGACCCGCCGTCGCGGCTGATTCAGCCCGCGCCGGCCCGCGAACCCCGCGCTAGGTGCGGTTGTCGGCCCTGCTGGTCCGGGCACCGGACCGGCGGCCCTGGACACCCCAGCGGGTGACTTTGACCAGGGCCTCGCGGATGTTCGATCCGCTCATCTTGGACACGCCGAGTTCTCGCTCGGTGAAGGTGATGGGCACCTCGGCGATGGTGAAGCCGTTGCAGATGGTGCGCCACGTCAGATCGATCTGGAAGCAGTAGCCCTTGGAGTCGACGCCGTCGAGGTCGATCGCTTCGAGCACTTCGCGGCGGTAGGCGCGGTAGCCGGCGGTGATGTCGTGCACGCCGATCCCGAGCGCCAGCCGGGCATAGGTGTTGGCCGTCCAGGACAACGCCCAGCGCCGCCAGGGCCAGTTGCGGACCGTGCCGCCGTCCACGTAGCGCGACCCGATGGCCAGGTCGGCGCCGGCGTCGACGGCGTCTAACAGGCGGTGCAGCTGCTCGGGCGCGTGGCTGCCGTCGGCGTCCATCTCGACCAGCACCGAGTAGTCACGGCTCAGCCCCCAGGCGAAGCCGGCCAGATACGCCGCGCCCAGGCCGTCCTTGGCGGTGCGGTGCATGACGTGCGTACGCCCCGCGTCGCCGGCCGCGAGCTCCTCGGCGAGCTGGCCGGTGCCGTCGGGGCTGCTGTCGTCCACGACGAGCAGGTGCACGTGCGGGCACGCCTCTTTGAGCCGCCGGTGGATCACCGGAAGGTTCTCCAGCTCGTTGTAGGTGGGGATGATCACCAAGACGCGCTGGCTGGGACGGTTGCCCGGAATCTGGGGCGCCGGCTGGCCGGTGGTCATGTAGCTCCTCTGTGTCGCCCGTATTCGAATAGTCGGCCCGTCCTGGTCGGACGGAGTGTGGTCAGTCGCCGTCGTCTGCCGGCGTGCGGTCCCGGGGGTCGGGCGCAGTGTCTGCGTCGCGCTCGCCGGGCGGGGGTTCGCCCGGGGTGGCGCCGACCCCTGTCGATCGACATGTGGACCGCAGACGTATCGAACGCGGGAACCATCCATTGTGCCGTATCCCGGCCAGGATGACCGCTCCGGCCGCCAGGACCATGGCCCATTGCAGCAGCGGTGCCCAGCGGGTCGCCGGTGTCAGCCTGGTCTTCAGGCGAACCTGCATGTCCAGGTAGGCGGGCTCGAAGAAGTCGGTGCGTGCCAACTCGCCGCCGTCGGGGGCGACCACGGCGCTGATCCCGGTGGTGCCGGCCACCACCACGTACCGGTCATGTTCGACGGCCCGGACCTTGGCGAATGCCAGCTGCTGCTCGCTCATCCTCTTGTTGAAGGTCGCGTTGTTGGCCGGCACGGCCAGCAGTTGGGCCCCGCCGAGCACCGCTTGCCGCGGCACCCGGTCGAAGATCACTTCCCAGCAGGTGGCGACGCCCAGGGGCACCCCTGCGATGTGCACCACATCGGTGCCCTGCCGGGGTACGAAGCTGCCGGCGCGGCCGGCGTAGCCGGACAGGTGTTTGAACAGCCACGGCATCGGCAGGTACTCGCCGAACGGCTGCACGATTTCCTTGTCGTGGCGATCGGCCGGGCCGGTGGCGGGATTCCACACGATCATTGTGTTGGTGTAGTTCGGATCCTGCGGGGGACGCCCGGGCACCTCGAGGACGCTGCCGATCAGGATCGGCGCGCCGATGGCCGCGGCGGCCCGGGAGATCTGCAGTCCCGCGTCGCCGTTGACCAGCGGGTCGATGTCCGACGAGTCCTCCGGCCAGATCACGAATTGCGGTTGCGGGGCGGCCCCGGCGCGCACGTCGTCGGCCAGTCGCAGGGTCTCGCGGAGGTGGTTGTCCAGCACCGCGCGCCGCTGCTCGTTGAACTCGAAGCCCAGGCGCGGCACGTTGCCCTGCACGGCCGCGACGGTGACCGACGGCTCGCCACCCGACCCGGTACCGGAGTGGCGCACCTGCGGCCAGACGATGAGCGACGCGAACAGCACCAGGCAGATGCAGACGCCGGGCAGCACCACCGCGGGCGGTGCGGAATCGGACGGCGCCGGACCCTCGGCGCCGCTGCCGCCGCCCGCGCGGGGAGCAGGGTGACCGGAGTGCCACCACTTCACGATCTCGAGCGCGATGGCCGTCGCGCTGAACCCCACCAGCATGATCGCCATGGACAGCAGCGCCACGCCCCCGAGCTGGACCAGCGGCAGGAACGGTCCGTGCGTCTGACCGAACGCCACCGAGCCCCAGGGAAAGCCGCCGAACGGCACGCTCGACTTGAGCCACTCCTGAGCCGCCCAGATCAGCGCGAACCAGACGGGCCAGCCCGGCAGCCGGCGCACGATGACGGCGCACAGGCCAAAGAGGGCGGGAAACAGCGCCGATACGGTCGCGAGCGCGATCCATGGGATGGGGCCGACCAACAGCCCGACCCACGGCAGCAGCGGCAGGTAGAACGCCAATCCGAATAGGAATGCGTAACCCAGGCCACCCGCCGGGGTGGTCGCGGGGTGGGTGAGCACCCACGCCAGCAACGCTGCCGCCAGCACGGCGCCCCACCACCAGTTCAGCGACGGGAAGCTGGCGCAGAACAGCAGGCCGCCGGCGATGGCGCCACTGAGCCGGGTCAGGCGCGGCAACATGGCGGCTTGGGCGGCGGGCAGCCGCGCGATCACCGCGGCCACCAACCCGGTCAGCGCGCCGCGCGCCCCTGCCCTCAGCCGATCGGCCAGCGCGGGCCCGCGCTCGTCGGCGGCATCCGGGTCCGTGGCGCCCTCGTCGCGGTCGTCGTCGTCCGGGCCGTGTTCCCCCGGCTCGGGATGCACGTCGGCGGGCTGGTCATCGCGGTCGGATTCCGCTTCGTCGCTGATGGGGTCCCTGTCGGGCCGCCGCGGCGGTTCGTCGTCGCCGGGCCGGTAATGCCTAACCATGGATGACAGCGCCCCGATGCACCGTCCGCCGGCACCGCGGTAGGGCGTCGTCCGGGCCCAATCGGGGCAGCGCGGGCACGCGCGAACGCGGGTCGGTGGACCAGCGCTGGACGGTGTCGCGCGGGGCGTGCACCTCCAGATCCCCGGCGTCCCAGATCACGTACGAGGCGGCCGCGCCGGGCACCAGGGTGCCCGTGGTGCCGTCGCGGACACCGGCCGCCCGCCAGCCCCCGCGGGTGGCCGCGGCGAACGCGGCCCGCGCCGAGACCCCGCTGCCGGGGGTGCGGTGATTGACCGCCGCGCGCACGCTCACCCACGGGTCGAAGCCCGTGACCGGAGCGTCGGAGCCTAGCGCGAGTGGCACGCCTTGGGATGCTAACAGCGCAAAGGGGCTGAGCCGACTGCCTCGCTGGGTGCCCAACCGCTGCGCGTACATGCCGTCGGGGCCGCCCCAGAGCGCGTCGAAGTTGGGTTGCACGCTGGCGATGACCCCCCACTGGCCGAGCTTGGCGGCCTGATCGGCGCTGACCATCTCCACGTGTTCGAGGCGGTGTCCGCAGCGCGCGACGGCGACCGGCCCGAGGTCGGCGACGACGCGCTCGAGGGCATCCACCACGGTCGTGACCGCGGCGTCCCCGATGACATGGAATCCGGCGGTGACCCCGGCCTGCGTGCAGGCCCGCAGGTGCGCCTCGACGGCCTCGGCGTGCAGATAGCACGTTCCGGTGCGCTCGGGCGCGTCCGTGTACGGCTCGTGCAGCCAGGCGGTGCGCGACCCCAGCGCTCCGTCCACGAACAGGTCGCCGGCGAGCCCGTGGGCGCCGGTCGCCGCCATCAGCTCTTTCGCCTGGTCGGGGCTGCTCACCGGCTCACCCCAGTAACCGATCACCTCGACCCCCTGGTCGAGGGCGCGCAGCTGCAGCCAATCGTCGATCCCGGCGATCTCGGGCCCGGCGCATTCGTGCACCGCGACGATGCCGGCGGCCGCGGCGGCCCGCAGAGCGGCGGCGCGGGCGTCCGCGAGTTGGTCGGCCGTCAGCAGGCCTCGGGCCACGGCGCGCACCCGATGGTGTGCGTCGCCGAGCAGCGGCGACTCGGCGCTGTACCCGGCCTCCGCCGGAAGTTCGGTGGCCAGCCGCCGCAGGGCCGTCGACGCGAAGGCGGAGTGCACGTCGACGCGGGCCAGGTAGGCGGGCCGGTCGCCGAGAACGGCGTCCAGGTCGGCGGTGCTGGGCGGGCGGTTCTCCGGCCACGACGCTTCGTCCCAGCCGTGTCCCCACACCGGCTGGCCGGGATGGGCGGCGGCGTAGGCGGCGACCATCTGCAGGCACTGGACCTGCGACCCGGCGCCGCGCAGGTCCAGCCCGCTCAGCGTCAGCCCGGTGGCGGTGAGATGGATGTGGCTGTCCACGAACCCCGGCGCCACGAAACCGCCGTCGAGGTCTTCGACGACGGCATCGGGAAACATGCGGCGGCCGACCTCGTCGCCGCCCAGCCACGCCACCACGCCGTCGCGGACGGCCATCGCGGTCGCGTCGGGGTGGGCCGGGCTGTGCACGCGGCCGTTGACCAGCAGGGTCAGCGGAGCGGGACCATCGGGACCATCGGTCACGTCCCGCGACGATGCAGGCCGTGCCTCGGCCTGAGGAGGAGCGGGACCATCGGTCACAGGCCAAAACTACGTGCACCGGTCGGCATTGCGATAACGGTCGGCGGATGGACGGTGCGGTGGGGTGCCGCGTCAGCGCCCGTCGAATCCTTGCGACCGCACCGGCGCCTCGACGTCGCGCACGTCGATGACCTCACCGTCGATGTAGTCGCCGTGGCCGGGTCCATCGAAAGGCCCGGCGGGATACGACGCGGAATTGGGCTGTGCGCGGTAGGCGCTCGCATAACTGAGGCCGGGCATTTGGCGTTGCAACCTGCGCACCGCCAGGGCGGTCAGCCCTGGCCCGACCGCGGACCGGACCGGACCGATGAGCAGCAGCAGGCCCAGCGCCGTACTGACCAGCCCGGGGACGAGGACGAGCAGTGCGGCCAGGCTGACCAGCGCACCGTCGCCGGCCGCGGCGCGTTGGTCGGCCAGGCCGGAGCGCAGCCGCCCGATCCGGCGGATGAGGTGCGACCCCGCCATCGGGAGTACGAGGCCCCAGCCGAGCAGGACTGTCGCCAGGAGCACCAGCAGGGTCCAGCCCCATCCGATCGTCGACACCAGCGCGAAGATCACCGCGAGTTCGACGACGGCGTAGATCAACAACAGCCGCGACACCATGCCAGTCCAACGTCCGCCGACCGCGCCCAAGTTCCCGTGGTGTTCGCCGGTGCGATTGCAGTTAGATGACGCTATGACGACGATTGAGATCGATACCCCCGGCGGACCGATCGATGCCTTACTGAGCACCCCTGCGGGGCAGGGCCCGTGGCCGGGTGTGGTGGTGATCCACGACGCGATCGGCTACGGGCGGGACAAGCAGTCGATCAACGACCGCATCGCCGCGGCGGGTTATCTGGCGATCACCCCGAACCTGTATTCCCGCGGCGGCCGCATCCGCTGCATCACCCGCGTCATGAAGGAACTGCAGACGCAGCGCGGCCGCTCCCTGGACGACATCCTGGCCGCCCGCGATCACCTGAGGTCCATGCCGGAGTGTTCCGGCCAGGTTGGCATCGCGGGCTTCTGCATGGGCGGCCAGTTCGCTCTTGTCATGTCTCCCAAGGGTTTCGGTGCCTGCGCGCCGTTCTACGGCACTCCCCTGCCGCGCAACCTCGACAAGACGCTCGACGGCGCATGCCCGGTGGTGGCGAGCTTCGGCGGGCGGGACCCGTTGGGGCGGGGAGCGCCAGAAAAGCTGAACAAGACCATCGCCGCCAAGAACATCACCGCCGATGTGAAGACCTACCCCGGCGTCGGGCACAGCTTCGCCAACGAGCTGCCCGGCCAACCGCTACTTCGCATCACGGGCTTCGGCTACGACCGGGACGCGACCGAGGACGCGTGGCGGCGGGTGTTCGCATTCTTCGGCGAGCATTTGGGGACCGGCGCCACGACGTAGAAGCAAGCCGACTGCGGTGAGCCTTCCCGACAACAGTTTCGGGGCTCCGGGATCGGGATGACGGCGCTGGCCACGGCCCCTTGGGTTCAGGCCACTTTCAGCTCGAGGCCGACGTTGTTGTCCATGCCCCCGCGCAACTTGCTGAAGAAGTTGAACACCTTGCCCACGATGCCGTAGCGCTCACCGATCACGTCGTAAACGGCGGCCGTCTCCGACTTGTCCAGGATGGCCGCGGTTGCGTCGACGGCCTCGCTGGTGGGGCGGCCGTTCATCGTGCAGGTGGCCAGCGTGACCCGCGGGGTGTTGCGAATTCGCTTTACCTTCCACGACTTTTCCTGGGTGATGACCAGAAGCCGGTCTCCGCGCTGCTTGTCCAGCGCCGCCCAGATCGGTGTCGGCTTGGGCTTGCCGTCTTTGGTGAAGGTGGTCAGCAGGATGTACTGCGCCTTGGCGAGGTCGGCGAAGGTCGGTGTCACCAGAACAACGTACCGCCGTCGGTAAGCGTTGACATTCTCACCGCGCAGCTGCGATAGTCATGACACCTTAAATGAAAACACCGTTTTCAATTAAGCGTTGAGAGCACCGATCGAAGTCGGGAATCGTGAGCGATCCGAAGAAGCCGCTGGCGTGGTTGCCGTTCACGATCGCCGAGGCCGCGATGGAGCCGGCATCGCCGGGCGCGGCGGGTAATCCCGATGTGCTCGCGGCGTGGTCACGACTTTTGGCCCGGCTCGGCGAAGCCGCGGACACCGTCGATTCCTCGCGGGCCAATCGCACTCGGATCGACGTCGCCGCCGGAATCCGGCACCTGCTGGTATTGCTCACCGCGGGCATCGACGAGGTGCTGCGGTTCGATCCGGATCCGGCGCTGCGCGTTCAACGCACGAGCACCGACGACATCGTGACCTGGGGAATGGAGTGTCCGGACTGCCTCTACACCCGCGCCACGCTGCGCGGCGGGGAAAGCTATCGACTGTTCGGCAACCGCGGCACCGCCCGCTACGTCGGGCTCCAGACGATGAACGGCATCACCGCAACGGCTAACGAGTTGGTCGACGAGCTGGAGACCGATTCCGACGGCAATTTCGAAGTGGTGCTCTCAGCCTCCGAAGCCCCTGGGCGAGAAGGCAATTGGATGCGGATAGCGGGTGAGCATCCCACGTTGACGGTGCGGCACTTCTTCTACGACTGGGATACCGAGGTGGCTTCGTCACTGCGCATCGAGCGACTCGGCGACCCGATCCGGACAGCGGCCCGTCCGGTCGATCCCTACTCGGCCGTGACGCGGCAGCTGATCGCCCTGGGCGACTTCGTCGTCGACAACCTGGCGTTCTTCCTGCAGTTCGGCTCGGCCGCACCGCCCAACGGATTCCTGCCGCCGATCGATCGCAGCGACATGGGTGCCGCCGCGGAGAACCGGCCGGTGATCGGCCGGTGGGAACTGCACCCGGGCGAGGCCCTCATCGTCGAAGTGGAACCACCGCACGGCGTCTATTGGAGCTTCTCGATCGGCAACCCGTGGTGGGAGACAATCCATTACGGGCGCCACCAGTCCAGCCTGAATGCCCACCAGGCCGCGGTGGATTCCGATGGATTGGTCCGCGTGGTGCTGTGCGACCGCGACCCCGGAGTCGCCAACTGGCTCGACACCGCCAGCCACAGCAACGGCCCGATCATCCTGCGCTGCGTGCGGACCGAAACGGCGCCCACGCCGACGACGCGAGTGGTGCCGTTCGACCAGATTCAGGCCGAATTGCCCAGGGACACCGCGCAAGTCACCGCCGAAGAGCGCGCCTCAATCCTCGCGGCACGACGCCGCGCGGTGCAGGAAAGGTTCGGACGGTGACCTTCGATGCTGACGAGTTAGAGGACGGCGCTCGAACCGCGACCGGGCTCGACGATTTCGGATCGCCCTACTACCGCGAGGGCCTCGAGCGCATTGTCGACGCGCTGAACACCGAGGCGGACCTCAACGAGATAGGGCGGGTCATCCAGCACGCCACCATCAGCAACGCACTGATCCAACGCCTCAAGGTCGAGGACACCTACCGGCAGCACCCCGAGATCGACAACGAAGTAGTCGGAGGCCCTGTCTTCGTCATCGGCCTACCCCGCACCGGAACCACCGCACTGAGCCAGCTGGTGGCCGCCGATCCCCAGTTCCGATCACTGCGAATGTGGGAATCGCAGGCGCCCACCCCTCCGCCGGAAACGGCCACCGAACATAGCGACCCGCGGATCGCGCAGGCCGAGGCCGGCTTGAAAATGCTCGACGAGATGTTCCCCTTGATGAAAACCCTGTACAACTCCGAGCCCACGGCGCCGACCGAATGCCAGGATCTGATGGGAATGAGCTTTCGTACCTTCCACTTTGACGGTGCCGTGCGCGCACCCGGGTACCTCACCTGGCTGATGGGCTGCGACATGCGCGAGACCTACACCTTCCATCGACGCGTACTGCGGCTTTTGCAGTGGCACTGTCCGCCGGTGCTGTGGCATCTCAAGACGCCCGTGCACATGTTCGCCCTCGATGCGCTCGTCAAGGCCTATCCCACTGCCAAATTCCTGTGGAGCCATCGCGACCCGGCCAAAGTGATGGGTTCGGTCTGCAGCCTGATCCGGTATGTGCGCAGCTGGAGCAGCGACCGCGACGACGCCGAGGAGCTAGGCGCCGAGCAGGTCGACAGCTGGGTCGAAGGTGTCCGGCGGGCCATGGATTTCCGCGCCCAGGTGGGCGACAACCGCTTCGCCGATGTCTCCTTCGCGGACCTCCAGACGGATCCGGTAGGCACGCTGCAAGCCAGCTACGACACCCTGGGCTTGACCTTCACCGATGCCACCCTGGCCTCGGTCCAGCGCTGGGCCACCCAGCACCGGCCCGGCTCCCGCGGCGCACACGACTACGACCTGGCTGACTACGGCCTGACACCGGAAGGCGTTCGCGAGCGGTTCGCGGACTATCTAGCCACCTACGACGCGACCGCCTGAATCCGTGAGCACACCCCGCACGCGGCGACGCGAAAAACTCGGCCCGGACGCAGCGGTGCGCCGCCAGATCCTGGTCGCCGCAGCAACCACGTTGCGAGAGCAGGGAATCGGGAAGCTCAGCATCGGCGCGGTACTGGAGCGGGCCGCGCTGGGCACCCGGGCGTTCTACCGGCATTTCGAATCCAAGGACGATTTGGTGACCGCGCTGTTTCTCGACATGGCGCGCGCGGAGGAACGGCGACTGCGACGCCGGATGGCATCCGCGGCCACCGCGGCCGACGCGGTCGCGGCCTGGATCGATGGGCGACTCGACTTGGCGTTCGATGAGAACGTGAAATCCGACTTGCGTCGTCTGTCGATAGAAGCCCAGGCGCAGTCCCCCGCGTTGGTTCAGCCCGCGTACGCGGAGATGCTCAAGCCCCTCATCGAGACGCTGCAGCGCGGCGTGCAGGCCGGGGTGTTTCACCACGTCGACCCGGTCACCGACGCCCAGTTCATTCACGGAGTGGTATGGGCGGGCATCAATGAGCAATGGGCGACGGGCGAGTGCCATCGCGATGTCCTGCGCGAACGCATGGTGCGGTTCTGTCTGCGCGGGTTGGGCGTAGGGCTCTGAGCACCGATCAAAGGAATTAACGATGGACCTTGGCTTTTCGGGATCGACGGCCGTAGTCACCGGCGGCAGTAAAGGCATGGGACTGGCCATCGCCGAAACCCTTGCGGCCGAGGGAGCCAGCGTGGCGGTGATGGCGCGAAGCCGCCGGGCGCTCGACGCCGCCATCGCATCGCTGCGGCGGGCGGGCGCTCCGGATGCCGTGGGCATCAGCGTGGACATGACCGATGCCGAATCCATCACCGACGGCTTCGCCGCCGTCACGCAACGCTGGGGGCAACTCAACAGCCTGATCCACACGATCGGGCCGGGCGACGGCTATTTCGAGCAGATGGACGACGCACAGTGGGACGAGGCGTTCACCCTCGGCACGATGTCGGCCGTGCGATCGATTCGCGCCTGCCTGCCGCTGCTGCGCCGCGCGGAGTGGGCCCGCATCGTGACGTTGTCCGCACATTCCATTCAGCGCCAAAACCCGCGGATCGTCGCCTACACCGCATCGAAATCGGCGTTGGCCAGTGTCACCAAGAACCTGTCGAAAAGCCTTGCCAAGGACGGCATTTTGGTCAATTGCGTGTGCCCGGGAACCATCGTGACCGCAAGCTTCACCGAAGCGCTCAACGACATCCTCGCCGCCGACGGCCTTGACGCCACCAATCCGGTCGACGTCATGACCTGGATCGACAACAACTTTCACCAGCCCTGTGACCTCGGCCGCGCCGGACTGCCCGAAGAGGTCGCCTCGATCACGGCCTACCTTGCCTCGCGGCGCAACGGCTATGTCACCGGGGCGACGGTCAACATCGACGGCGGGTCGGACTTCATCTAGGGGGCTCTTCAGCCTTCCAGATCGCCCTCGGTGTCCAGCAGCGCCTGCCGCAACCCGTCCAGGGTTTCCGGCTGCGGCGCCGCCCACATGCCACGCCCGGCCGCCTCCAGCAGCCGCTCGGCCATGCCGTGCAGCGCCCAGGGATTCGACTCCGACATGAACTTGCGGTTCTCCGGGTCCAGCACGTAGCGCTCGGTGAGTTGTTCGTACATCCAGTCGGCCATCACCCCGGCGGTGGCGTCGTAGCCGAACAGGTAGTCCACGGTTGCCGCCATCTCGAACGCGCCCTTGTATCCGTGCCGTCGCATCGCCGCCATCCAGCGCGGATTGACCACTCGCGCCCGGAACACCCGGGTGGTCTCCTCCGACAGGGTCCGGGTGCGGATCGCGTCGGGGCGGGTGTTGTCGCCGACGTAGGCGGCCGGCGCCTGTCCGGTCAGCGCGCGCACGGTGGCGACCATGCCGCCGTGGTACTGGAAGTAGTCGTCGGAGTCGGCGATGTCGTGTTCGCGGGTGTCGGTGTTCTTGGCGGCCACCGCGATCCGCCGGTACTGGCGGTTCATGTCGTCGACGGCCTCGCGGCCGTCCAGGTCGCGGCCGTAGGCGAAACCGCCCCACGCGGTGTACACCGCGGCCAGGTCGGCGTCGTCCCGCCAGTTGCGGCTGTCGATGAGCTGCAGCAGCCCGGCGCCGTAGGTGCCCGGCTTGGATCCGAAAATCCTTGTGGTGGCGCGCCGCTGGTCGCCGTGCTGGGCCAGGTCGGCTTGAGCGTGCGCGCGCACGTAGTTATCCGCCGCGGGCTCGTCGAGGGCGGCGACCAGCCGTACCGCGTCATCGAGCATCGTCACGACGTGCGGGAAGGCGTCCCGGAAGAAACCCGAGATGCGCACCGTCACGTCGATGCGCGGGCGGCCCAGCTCGGACAGCGAAATCGGCGCCAGGTCGACGACGCGCCGCGACGCGTCGTCCCACACCGGCCGAACACCCAGCAGGGCAAGGACTTCGGCGATGTCGTCGCCGGCGGTGCGCATGGCCGAGGTGCCCCACACCGACAGCCCGACCGACTGCGGCCATCGCCCGTGGTCGTCGCGGTACCGGGTGAGCAACGAATCAGCCAGCGCCACACCGGCTTCCCAGGCCAGCCGGGACGGCACCGCCTTGGGGTCGACGGAGTAGAAGTTGCGGCCGGTGGGCAACACGTTGACCAGTCCGCGCAGCGGTGAGCCCGACGGGCCGGCCGGGATGAACCGCCCGTCCAGGGCGCGCAACACCTGCTCGATTTCGGCGGCCGTGCCGGCCAGCCGAGGCACCACCTCGGTGGCCGCGAAGCGCAGCACCGCGGCGATGTCGGCATTGTCGGTAATCCGTTCGACCGCCTCGGCGTCCCAGCCCTTCGCCTGCAGCGTGGCGACGAGTTCGCGGGCCGCGGCCTCGGTTCGATCGACCGCCGTCCGGTCGTCGGTGCCGTCCTCGGCCAGGCCGAGGGCTTGGCGCAATCCGGGCAGGGTGTGCTCGCCGCCGAACAGCTGGCGCGCCCGCAGGATCGCCAGCACCAGGTCCAGTTCGGCCTCCCCCGTGGGCTTTTGCCCCAGGATGTGCAGGCCGTCGCGAATCTGGACATCCTTGATCTCGCACAGCCAGCCATCGACGTGCAGCAGCATGTCGTCGAACGAGTCTTCCTCGGGCCGTTCGGTCAGGCCCAGGTCGTGGTCCATCTTCGCGGCGCGCATCAGCGTCCAGATCTGCTGGCGGATGGCGGGCAGCTTGCCGGGATCCAGCGCGGCGACGTTGGCGTGCTCGTCGAGCAGCTGCTCCAAACGCGCGATGTCGCCGTAGGATTCGGCGCGCGCCATCGGCGGAATGAGGTGGTCGACCAGGACGGCATGCGCGCGCCGTTTGGCCTGGGTTCCCTCGCCGGGGTCGTTGACCAAAAACGGGTAGATCATCGGCAGGTTGCCCAGCGCCGCGTCGGGCCCGCACGCCGCCGACATGCCCAGCGTCTTGCCGGGCAACCATTCCAGATTGCCGTGCTTGCCCAGGTGCACCACCGCGTGTGACCCGAAGCCCGCGTCCAGCCAGTGGTAGGCGGCCAGGTAGTGGTGGCTGGGCGGCAGGTCGGGGTCGTGGTAGATGGCGACGGGGTTTTCCCCGAAACCGCGGGGCGGCTGCACCATCAGCACCAGGTTGTCCGATTGCATTGCGGCGATGACGATTTCGCCGTCGGGGTCGTTGCTGCGGTCCACGAAGAGTTTCCCCGGCGGCGGGCCCCAATGTTGGGAAACGGCATCGGTGAATTCGGGGGGCAGGGTCGCAAACCATGCGCGGTAGTCCTTGGCGGACACCCGGATCGGGTTTCCGGCCAGCTGCCCTTCGGTGAGCCAATCGGGGTCCTGTCCGCCCCGCTCGATCAGCGCGTGGATCAGGGCGTCACCGTCGTTGGCCTCGACGCCGGGCAGCTCACCCGCCCGGTAGCCGTGCTCGCGCATCGCCTGCAGCAACGCGACGGCGCTCGCCGGCGTGTCCAACCCCACCGCGTTACCGATCCGGGCGTGCTTGGTCGGATAGGCCGAGAACACCAGGGCCACCCGCTTATCGGCCGGGGCGACGTGGCGCAGCTGCGCGTGGCGCACCGCCAGCCCCGCGACGCGGGCGCAGCGTTCCGCGTCGGCGACATAGGAGATCAGCCCGTCTTCGTCAATCTCCTTGAACGAGAACGGCACCGTGATGATGCGGCCGTCGAACTCGGGCACCGCGACCTGGCTGGCCACGTCGAGCGGGCTCAGGCCGTCATCGTTCTCGCGCCACGCGGCGCGCGGGCTGGTCAGGCACAACCCCTGCAGGATCGGGATATCCAGGGCGGCAAGGTGTTCGACGTTCCAGCTGTCGTCATCGCCGCCGGCGGACACCGTGGCCGGCTTCAGTCCCCCGGCCGCCAGCACGGTGACCACCATGGCGTCGGCGGCCGCCAACCGTTGCAGCAGTTCGGGTTCGGCGGTGCGCAGCGACGCGCAGTAGATCGGCATCGGGTGCGCGCCGGCGTCCTCGATGGCCCGGCAGAGCGCCTCGACGTAGCCGGTGTTGCCGGCCAGGTGTTGCGCGCGGTAGTACAGCACGGCGATCGTCGGGCCGTCGGCCTCTACCGCGTTCGGGCGGGGCAGCTCGCCCCACGTCGGCGTCACGACCGGCGGGGTGAACCCGAAGCCGGTCATCAGCACCGTGTCGGACAGGAAGGCGTGCAACTGGCGCAGGTTGTCGACGCCGCCGTGGGCCAGATAGATGTGCGCCTGCACCGCGATGCCGGCCGCGAGCGTGGACAGGCCGGTCAGCTCGGCGTCGGCGGCCTGCTCACCGCTGACCAGGACGGTGGGCACCCCGCTGGCGATCACCGTGTCGATACCGCTCTGCCAGGCGCGGTAGCCGCCGAGGATGCGCACCACCACGATGGCGACATCGGCCAGCAGGTCGGGCAGTTCCTCGTCGGACAGCCGAGACGGGTTGGCCCACCGATAGTTTTTCCCGCTGGAACGGGCGCTGATCAGGTCCGTATCGGAGGTCGACAGCAGCAGGATGGTCGGCTCAGCCACCCATCATTCGTACCGCAACGGGGGGCGCCCGCCCCTATTGGGCCGCGACCGCACCGCTCAACCGGCCAGCATCGCCGCAATCCGGTCGGCAACCTGTTGGGCCACGATCCGGGCCGGTCCGTCCTTGGCCGGTTCGTAGCGGTCCGCGAGGGCGTCGTAGTCGGCACCCGCGATCGAACCGTGATCGGCCGCCAGCTCAACCATTTCCACCGGCCAGCCGACGCGCTCCAGGCGGGCGGCGAAGTCTCTGCTCGCGTCGACCGGCACGACGTCGTCGCCGACACCGTGCAGCAGCGTGAACGGCGACCCGATCTGCGCGCCGTCCAGGCCCTCGGTCAGCGGCGCACCGAAGATCGGATCGGGGACCATGAAAGCCCCGGCGAGGCAAACCGTGTGCGCGGGAGCGAAGTCGAGCTGCCCCGCGTGCAGCGTCACGCCCGCCGCGGCGGCACCGCCCATCGACCACCCGACGAGCAGGATGCGCTCGGCTTGGGTGGCGAGGTTGCGGGCGAACTCCAGCGACGCCAACAGGTCCGCGCGTCCGCCGTCGTCGGCATGGGAGTTCCAGTCGGGTGCGACCACCACGGCGGCGCGGCCGGCCAGCATCCCAGCCAGCGGGCCGACGGCCGCGCGGGCATCGGTTTGCGCCCCGTGCCATAGCAGGATGGTGGATGGCGCGGGCTCACCGAAGACATCGGCCAGCCGGCCTGGGGCATATTCCACCGTCCTCACGGGCACGAGGATGCCCGTACTGGCACGTGTTCAATCCTCGGGGTCAGGCGGCGAAACCTTGACGCAGTGCCTTATAAAAGGCCGGGGCCCCGAGACTGGCGGTGCGCGAAACACACTCGCGATTCGCTCAAAGCCGCACACCGAGGCGATCCAGCAGCTCCGCGCGGTGCTGTTCGGTGTGGGGTCCGGGGTCACCGGGCGCGCGGCGCGGCTCGTCGATGGCCAGCGCGTGGATGACGCGGCCTTCCTCGAGCACTAGCACGCGATCGGCCAGTGCCACCGCTTCGTCGACGTCATGGGTGATCAGCAGCACCCCGAACCCGTGCCGGCGCCACAGCTGCAGCAGCAGTGTGTGCATGGTCAACCGGGTCAGCGCGTCCAGTGCGCCGAACGGTTCGTCGAGCAGCAGCAGACGCGGTTCGGCCACCAGCGCGCGGGCCAGCGAAACACGTTGCGCCTGACCACCGGACAGTGTCAGCGGCCACGCGCCGGCGTGGTCGGCCAGCCCGACGTCGGCCAGCGCCCGCTCGGCGCGCTCCCGGACCCGCCGCCGCGGGAGGCGGCTGCGGGTCAGGCCGTAGCCGACGTTGGCGCGCACGTCGCGCCACGGAAAAAGCCGCGGTTCCTGAAACGCCAGCGCCGGGGCCCCGGACACCGCGCGTTGTCCGCCGTGGTCGCGTGAGAGACCGGCCAGCACCCGCAGCACCGTCGATTTGCCCGAGCCGCTGCGCCCGAGCAGGGCGACGATCTCGCCGCTGTGCACGCGCACGGAAACGTCGTTGAGCACCCGCCGGTTTCCATACCACTTGTCGACGTGGCACAGCTCGCCGGCGACGTCGGTCCGGGCGCCGGTGAGGGCGTCCGACTCGGCGAAGAGAGTCACGCCTGGACCTTTCACTGTCGGTAGCGCAGGGTGTGACGCTCGATGAGCCGGACGACCGCATCGGTGAGGATGCCGAGCAGGGCGTAGATGGTCAGCCCGAAGATGATGATGTCGATCCGCAGGAAATCGCGGGCATTGTTGATCAGGAAGCCGACTCCCTTGTCGGCGTTGATCTGCTCGGCGACGATCAACGTCAACCACGCGGTGGCCAGCGACTGCCGCAAGCCGACGAGCACCTGCGGCGCGGCGCTGGGCGCGAGGATGCGGGTTAACCGCTGAGTAAACGAAAAGCCCAGCACCTGAGCGGTTTCCAGCATCTTGGGGTCGACCTGGCGGATCGCCGAAAAGGTGTTGAGGTACAGCGGGAAGACCACGCCCATTGCGACGAGCAACACCTTGGGCAGCTCGCCGATCCCGAACCAGAGGATGAACAGCGGGATCAGCCCCAGGTGCGGCAGCGCCCGGATCATCTGCATGGGTGGGTCCACCGTCGATTCGACCCAGCGGGACAGGCCGTCCGCCGCACCCGCCACGACGCCGATGACCCCGCCCAGCACCAGCCCCTCGACGACGCGGACGGTGGAGATGTGCAGCGCGTCGCCGAGCTGGCCGTTGCGGGTCACCTCCACGCCGGCCTCGAGAATCAACGAGGGGGCCGGCAGCACGTCGGCGGGAATGACGCCGATCGCGCTGCCCAGCTCCCACAGCGCCAACAACGCCAGCGGCGACACGACGCGCACGATCTCCCATTTGCGGCGCGCCCATAGCCCGCCCGCCCCACCGGCCGGCCTGCTCGGCGCAGCATCGAGCGCGGTGGCAATGCTCATCGTGCCGACGCTAGGGCGCGGTCGGGTGCGGGTAAGGGTTTAGGTCTGGCTGAAGGCAATCCCGGCCGGCGCGCGACGCGGGGGCCGTACCGTGGACGGGTGGCCAGGACGCGCGACACCGACGCATGCCCGGGTGCGCTGCAGGTGCACCAGGCGGCCGACGGCGCGCTGGCCCGGATCCGGCTGCCCGGCGGCATGATCACCGCCGCCCAGCTGGCCGCGCTGGCGGCCGTCTCCACCCAGTGGGGGTTGGGAACGCTCGAGCTGACCGCCCGGGGCAATGTGCAGTTGCGCGGGCTGACCCACGTGACCGCCGTCGGCGACGCGGTCGCTGGCGCGGGGCTGTTGCCGTCGACGACGCACGAGCGGGTCCGCAACATCGTGGCCTCACCGCTGTCGGGGCGATCCGGCGGCCCCCTCGACGTGCGGGGCTGGGTCGGCGAGCTCGACGCCGCGATCTGCGGCGCGCCCAGGCTCGCGGAGCTGGGCGGGCGTTTCTGGTTCGGCCTGGACGACGGGCGCGGCGACGTCTCGGGGCTGCGCGCCGACGTCGGCGTGCACGCGTGTCCCGATGGCTGCACGTTGCTGCTGGCTGGGCGCGACACCGGTGTCCGGTTGGCGGCCGACGAGGTGGTCGAGACGCTCGTCGCGCTCGCGACGCGGTTCGTCGACATCCGCGGAACCGCTTGGCGCGTCCAGGAATTGGGCGACGTGCGGCGGCTGCTGCCCGGTGCCGAACCGCGCGCCATTTCCTTCCCCGCGGTCACCAGGGCGCCGGTGGGCTGGATCGGCCAAGACGACGGCCGGGTGACCCTGGGCGCCGCGGTGCCGCTGGGGGTGCTCCCGGCGCGCGTCGCGGAGTACCTGGCGGCCATCGAGGCGCCGCTGGTGATCACGCCGTGGCGCTCGGTGCTGGTGTGCGATCTGTCCGAAGAGGTGGCCGACGTCGCGCTGCGCGTCCTGGCGCCGCTGGGGCTGGTGTTCGACGAGAACTCCCCCTGGCTGACCGTCAGCGCCTGCACCGGCAGCCCGGGCTGCGCACGCTCGGCCGCCGACGTGCGGGCCGACGCCGCGCGGTCGCTGGACCCCGATTCGACGGTGCACCGTCACTTCGTCGGCTGCGACCGGGCGTGCGGCAGTCCGCTCGCCGGTGAGGTGCTGGTGGCCACCCCGCAGGGATACCGGCGCCTGTAGCCGGGTGCGGCGGGTCGTCACCGGCGAGAGCCTTAAGGTGGGCGGGTGCTCGACTACATCCGCGACGCGGCGGAGATCTATCGTCAGTCGTTCGCGACGATCCGCGCCGAAGCCGATCTGGCGCGATTCCCCGCCGACGTGGCGCAGGTGGTGGTCCGGCTGATTCACACCTGCGGGCAGGTCGACGTGGCCGAGCACGTCGCGTTCACCGACGATGTCGTGTCGCGAGGGCGTGCCGCGCTGCGCAGGGGCGCTCCCATCCTGTGCGATTCGTCGATGGTGGCCGCCGGAATCACCAGAGCACGGCTGCCCGCGGGCAACAAGGTCGTGTCACTGGTGGCTGATCCGCGGACGCCGCAGCTGGCCGCACGCCGGGGCATCACCCGTTCGGCGGCGGGGGTGGAGCTGCTGGCCGACGAGCTGGCCGGCGCGGTCCTGGCGATCGGCAATGCACCTACCGCGTTGTTCCGGCTGCTCGAACTGATCGACGAGGGAGCCCCGGCCCCGGCTGCGGTGCTGGGCGGCCCGGTGGGTTTCGTCGGGTCGGCGCAGTCCAAGCAGGAGCTCATCGACAACCCCCGCGGGACGTCGTATCTGGTGGTGCGGGGCCGCCGGGGCGGCAGTGCCATGGCGGCCGCCGCCGTCAACGCGATCGCGAGCGACCGCGAGTGACCAGCCGGGGCACGCTCTGGGGCGTCGGGCTCGGGCCCGGTGACCCGGAATTGGTGACCGTCAAGGCCGCCCGGGTGATCGGTGATGCCGACGTGGTGGCCTACCACAGCGCCCGGCACGGCCGCAGCATCGCGCGCGGCATCGCCGAACCGTACCTGCGGCCCGGTCAGATCGAAGAGCACCTGGTCTATCCCGTCACCACCGAGACGACCGACCATCCCGGCGGCTATGCCGGTGCGATCGAGGACTTCTACGTCGAGGCCAGCGAACGCATCGCCGCTCACCTCGACGCCGGGCGCAACGTGGCCCTGCTGGCCGAGGGCGATCCGCTGTTCTACAGCTCCTACATGCATCTGCACACCCGGCTCACGGAACGGTTCGACGCGGTCATCGTGCCGGGCGTGACGTCGGTGAGCGCCGCCTCGGCGGCCATCGCGACGCCGTTGGTGGCCGGCGACGAGGTGTTGTCGGTGTTGCCGGGCACCCTGCCGGTCGAAGAGCTGACCCGCCGCCTCGCCGACGCCGACGCCGCCGTCGTGCTCAAGCTCGGGCGTTCGTATCATGCTGTGCGGGAAGCGCTTTCGGCGACCGGAAAACTTGACGACGCGTTCTATGTGGAGCGGGCCAGCACCGCCACGCAACGCATACTGCCCGCCGCCGACGTGGACGAGGCCGGCGTCCCCTACTTCTCGCTGGCCATGCTGCCGGGCGGGCAACGGGGACGGCGCATGCCCGCCGCGGGCAGCGTCACGGTGGTGGGCCTGGGTCCCGGGGACATGGACTGGATGACCCCGCAGACCCGGCGTGAGCTGGCCGCGGCGACCGACCTGATCGGGTACGGCGGCTACCTGAACCGCGTCCCGATCCGCGACTACCAGCAGCGTCACCCCAGCGACAACCGCGACGAACCCGAGCGGGCCCGGCTGGCCTGCGCGCTGGCCGAGGAGGGACGCGCGGTGGCCGTGGTGTCGTCGGGTGACCCGGGCGTGTTCGCGATGGCCACCGCGGTGCTGGAGGAGGCCAAGGAATGGCCGGGCGTGCAGGTGCGGGTGATTCCGGCGATGACAGCGGCCCAGGCCGTCGCCAGCCGCGTCGGCGCGCCCTTGGGACACGACTACGCGGTGATCTCGCTGTCCGACCGCCTCAAGCCGTGGGAGGTGATCTCCGCGCGCCTGCAGGCCGCGGCGGCCGCCGACCTGGTGCTGGCGATCTACAACCCGGCTTCCAAGACGCGAACCTGGCAGGTGGGCGCGATGCGCGACGTACTGCTAGCCCACCGCGAACCCGGAACCCCGGTGGTGGTCGGCCGCAACGTGTCCGGCCCCGACGAAGACGTCCGCGTGGTCAGGCTGGCCGACCTCGAGCCCAGCGAGATCGACATGCGCTGCCTGCTGATCGTCGGGTCGTCCCAAACCCAGTGGTACTCACACGATTCCACCGACCGGGTCTTCACCCCCCGGCGCTACCAGCGCTGAAACGGCCGTTTAGTCGCGGTCCCAGGTGCTCGGCATCATCGGCACCGTGGGGCCCTCGCTCAACCCGTCGCGGGTCAGCGTCGCCAACCCGGTGGCTTGCGCCGCATCGGATTTGGCTGCGGCACCGGCGAATCCGAGCGGTCCCGCACTCTCCTCGGAGGGACGCGCGGCGTACGGGTCTTCGGCGTCACCGGCCGGAGTCGTCGCGTCGTCGGCGTCCATGAATTCGTAGCGGTAGGCGCGCTCGGTGGCGGTGCCGCCGCGGCGCCGGCGGGCCCGCGCCTTCTTCTTGGCCGCGGCGCCCGCGGCCGCGGCGGCGGGCGCGTCGAGGTCGTCGGACGACGGTTCCTCGGACTTGCGCCGGGACCGGCTGCTCGCGCTGCCGCGCGCCGACAGACCCGAAAGCCCCACGGCGTAAAGGGCATTAAATGCGTTCGCCCCGATTCCGTCGGTCGCCGTGGGACCGAAGCCGACGCCGGGCCCGCCACCGACCGGTCCGCCGCCCGCCGATCCGGCGACGGTCGTCGCGGGCGCGGTGGACGGTGTGGGCACGTGGCTCACGCTCGCGGGCGCGGTGGCGATCGTCGGGGTCGGGGCCACCACCGGTGCGGGCGCCGCGGCGACCGCCGGCAAGGGCGCGGGCGTCGCGAGCGGGAGGGCGACGCTGATCGCGGTGACCGCCGCGGCCGCCCCGCCCGCCGCGGCCGCGCCGATCGCGGCCACGACGACCGGCGCCAGCACCACCGCCATCTGGATCGCGAGCTGAATGAACGGCCAGAAGATCATCAGGGTGTGGAAGATGGCCCAGCCCAGCGCGCTCGACAGCGCCGGCGACAGCCCCAACTGCCCGAAGAACGAGGCGAGGCTGTTGACCCACGGCGCCGGCGGGAAGGGCCACCCACCGGGGTTGAGGTCCTTGGACACCGGCCACGCGAAGTTCTGGGTGTACTGCTGCAGCCATTGGGTGAGCTGGTCCATCCACGACGGGTAGGTCTGCGTCGTGGCCTGCTGCTGGGCGCTCGAGGTGTCGGCGTTGTTGAGGTTGGAGCCCGAAGCCGCGGCCGGCGCCACGGCGGCCGCCTGCACCGCCTCGACGCCGGCGGTGCCGGCCTCGGCGCCCGGTACGACGATCGTCGGCGCGGGCGTCGTCGCCGGGACCGCCGCCAGCGCGGATTCGCTGACGGCCTGATAGGTGGTCATCGTGGTGGCGGCCTGCACCCACATGCGCGCGTAGTCGGCCTCGTTGACCGCGATCGGAATGGTGTTGATTCCGAAGAAGTTCGTGGCGACCAGCGCACCGTGCACCGCGTGGTTGGCCGCGAGCTCGCCCAGCGTCGGCATGGCGGCCAGCGCGGTGGTGTAGGCGGTGGCCGCGGTCTCGTGCAGGGCCGCGGCCGTGGTGCTCTTGGCCGCGCTCTCCAGCAGCCAGGCCTGGTAGGGGGCGTGTGCCGCCACGTACTGGTCCGCGCTCGGGCCTTCCCACGAACCCGCCTGCGCCGCGCCCAAAACTCCGCTGAGCTCGGCCGCCGCGGTCGCGTAGTCGGTGCTCAGCGTCGACCATGCCGTGGCGGCGGCCAACAGCGGCGCGGGGCCGGGGCCGCTGCTGAGCAGCGTCGAGTGCACTTCGGGCGGAAACGCGATCCAGATCGGGGCGGTCATCGTCGGGGGCCTTCAGGCAAGAACACGAATACCTCTTCGGTGCATCTCGTGGGTGGGCTGGCGATGCGTACGACCAGAGGTCGGTTGTCGGCGCCGTTTAGTTCCCCCCGATTTCGTTCGGGGGCCAAATGGGGCGAGTCTTTGCGCGGGGCCGGGCCATGCGCAACGATGCAGGGATGCGGTGTGAGATTGCGCGCGAAGCGCTGTCGGCTCGATTGGACGGCGAGCGTCCCCAGGTGCTCGCGCAGCAAGTCGATGCCCATCTCGAATCGTGCCGCAGCTGCCGCTCGTGGTTGATCGGGGCGGCGGTGCAGACGCGCCGGCTGGCGTCGGTGACGCCCGGCGAGGGACCCGACCTGGTCGACAAGATCATGGCAAGCATCGGCGAACAGGCCACCGGCCATCAGGCCCGGATGCGGTGGCTGCGGTCGCACTACCGGCGCTGGGGTCTGATCGCCGTCGGCCTGTTCCAGGTGGCGATCGCCGCCGCCCAAATCAGCGGGATCGATTTCGGCATGGTGGCCGGTCATATGCACGGCGCGATGTCCGGTGAGCACCTGATGCACGAGTCCACGGCCTGGCTGCTGGCGTTGGGTCTGGCGATGATCGCGGCCGGTGTCTGGCCCGCCTCGGCCTCGGGGGTGGCCGCCATCACCGGTGTCTATTCCGTTGCGCTGCTGGGTTATGTCATCGTCGACGCCTTCGACGGCGAGGTGACCGCCACCCGCATCGCCAGCCACATGCCGCCGCTGTTGGGCTTGGCGTTCGCGTTGCTGGTGGCGCGGGAGCGGGTGGGTTCGCACCGGCGGCGCGGCTCGGATGCGTCGGACGACGCCGAGTTTGCCGCCTGGGCGGCGGACTCACCCGGTGGTCGGCGACGGGGGCATCTGCGGCCCATCAACCATGCGGCCCTCCACCCCACCGCGTCGTCTACGACGGGCCGTCGTAGAATCGGAAAACTCGCACAACAAAGGTGGTTGGGCATGATCGCGCCGAGCGATGACGAGGCCGTAACGGAGCTCGCGTTGTCAGCCGCGCGCGGAAACGCGCGAGCGCTCGAGGCGTTCATCAAAGCCACCCAGCAAGACGTGTGGCGGTTCGTCGCCTACCTGTCGGATGCGGGCAGCGCCGACGACCTGACTCAGGAGACGTTCCTGCGCGCCATCGGGGCCATCGAGCGGTTCTCCGGGCGTTCGAGCGCCCGGACCTGGCTGCTCTCGATCGCGCGCCGCGTGGTCGCCGACCACATTCGCCACCTCCAGGCGCGGCCCCGTGCCGCCCTGGGCACCGATCCCGAGCATGTGGTGCGCGGGGACCGGCACGCCCGCGGGTTCGAGGACTTGGTCGAGGTGACGACGATGATCGCCAACCTCAACGCCGAACAGCGGGAAGCGCTTTTGCTCACCCAACTGCTCGGCCTGCCCTACGCCGATGCCGCCGCGGTATGCGGCTGCCCGGTGGGCACCATCCGCTCCCGCGTGGCGCGGGCCCGCGACGCGCTGCTGGCCGATGGCGAGCGCGGCCACCTAACCGGCTAGCGCGCCAACCCATTCGGCGGCCTCGGCCACCGAGCCGACGGTCAACACGCCGGGCGGTAGCGGCGGGCGCGCCACCATCACCACCGCAACGTTGAGCGCCGCTGCGGCATCCAGTTTCGCGCGGGTCATGTCCCCGCCGCTGTTCTTGGTAACCAGCGCGTCTATGCCATGGTCACGCAGCAGCGCGACTTCGTCGTCGTAGCCATACGGTCCACGGGAGAGCAGCACCCGGTGCCGACGGGGCAGACTGGATGGATCGGGTTCGGTGACCGCCCGGATCAGAAACCATGCGTCGCTGGCGGCGAAGGCCCGCACACCCGAGCGCCCGGTGGTGAGGAACACCCTCGAATAGCCTTGCCGCGCAACGGCTTCAGCGGCCTCGGCGTCGGATTCGACGACGACAGCGGTGCCCGGATCCCAGGCGGGGCGCGCCAGGATCAGATGAGGAATCCGCGATTCGGCGCAAGCGGCGGCGGCATGTGCCGTCATGGTGGCCGCGAACGGGTGGGTGGCGTCGACGACAGCGTCGATGCGTTCGTCGTGCAGCCAGCGCCGTAACCCGTCGACGCCACCGAAGCCCCCGATGCGCACGGGACCGACCGGCAGGGCCGGGTCGGGCACCCGGCCGGCCAGGGAGCTGACGATGTCGATGCGCGGGTGCAACTCTTTCGCCAATGCGCGCGCCTCGCCCGTGCCGCCGAGCAGCAGGACCCGCATCAGTGCCGGCTCCCCCGCGACCGTCCGGACGAGTACAGGTAGCTATCGGTGAATCCCCCGGCGGTCAGCGCATCACCGACGACGATGACGGCCGTCTTGGTGATGCCGGCACGGTGCATCTCTTCGCCGATGTCGGAGAGCCTGCCGCGCAGCACCACCTGCTGAGGCCAGCTGGCGAAAGCCACGACGGCTGCGGGTGTTTCGGCGCGGTAGCCGCCTTCGAGCAGTTGCGGAACGATGGCGTCGATTTGGGCGGCGGCCAGATGCAGGACCAGGGTCGCACCGGACTGGGACAGCGTTTTCAGGTCTTCGCCGGGCGGCATGGCCGTCGACAGGGTCGCCACCCGGGTCAGAGTCACCGTCTGCGCCACCCCGGGAACGGTGAGCTCACGCTTCAGCGCGGCCGCGGCGGCGGCGAAAGCCGGTACGCCGGGCACGATTTCGTAGCCGATGCCCAGGGCGTCGAGCCGGCGGCACTGCTCGGCCAGCGCGCTGTACAGCGACGGGTCACCGGAATGCAGCCGCGCCACATCGTGGCCCGCGGCGTGCGCCTCCGCGAGCTCGGCGATGATCTGCTCCAGCGTCAGTGGGCCGGTGTCAACAACTTTCGCGTCGGGCGGGCACAGCGCGAGCAGGTCGTCGGGCATGATCGACCCGGCGTACAGGCACACCGGGCAGGAGCGCAGGAGCCGTTCGCCGCGCACGGTGATGAGGTCGGCGGCGCCCGGCCCGGCCCCGATGAAATACACGGTCACTTGGTCACCACCCACTGGGTGACCGGATACTGCGGGCGCCAGCCGGTGAAGGCGCCCAGCGGCTCGCCGTGATAGTGCTGGAAGCGTCGCAGGTGGCCCCCCAGGCGTTGATGTGCGTGCACCAGAACGGCTTCCGATTCGGTGGTGACCACATTGACGACGAGCCGGCCGCCGGCGGGCAGGTGGTCCAGGCATGCGTCGAGCAGACCGGGCTGAGTCAGCCCGCCGCCGATGAAGATCGCCGACGGCGGCTCGGCGCCGACGAACGCGTCGGGGGCCTCACCACGCACCTCGATGTCGACGCCGAAGGCCTCGGCATTGAGTTCGAGATTGTGCCGACGCCGCTCGTCGCACTCGAATACCACTGCGCTGCAACCGCGCCCACTCAGGCACCACTCGACGCTGATGCTGCCGGAGCCGGCGCCGACGTCCCACAACCGCTCCCCCGGCCGCGGCGCCAGGGCTGCCAGCGTCACCGCGCGGATTCCCTGCTTGGTGATCTGCCCGTCGTGGGTGAACGCGTCGTCGGGCAGGGGTGAGACGCGGTCGTCGGGCAGGTAACGCACGGCGATCACGTTGAGGTCGTCGAGGTCACCGTCGCCGCCCCAGTCGCGGGCGGTGGTGTCGCGGCGGTGCTCGTGCGGGCCGCCGAGGCGTTCGAGGACGGTGAATTCGGAGTCGCCGCGGCCGTGTGCGGTGAGCAGTGCGGCGAGTGCGTTTGGGGTGGAGTGGTTTTGCGACAGCACGATTGCCTGGCCGCCGCGGCGCACCGCGGTGCGCGGCGGCGCGGTGACCAGACTGATCACCTCGGTGTCGTGGACGTTCCAGCCCATCCGCGCGCACGCCAGCGTCACCGAGGACACGTGCGGCAGCACCCTGACGTGGTCGCGGCCGTGCAGGCGGATCAGGGTGCCGCCGATGCCGTGCAGCAGCGGATCACCGCTGGCCACTACGTGGACGTCGCCCGTGTGCCCGTCGAGCAAGGCTTGCAGCGCGGGCAGCATCGGCGACGGCCATTGCCGTCGCACCGCACGCACCGTGTCGTCGAGCAGGTCGAGTTGCCGCTTGGAGCCGTAAACTGTTGCAGCCCTTGTTAGTTCGGTGCGCGACGATTCGCTGAGTCCGGCCATGCCGTCGGCGCCGATGCCGACCACGATGATCATGAGTGCCGCTCCTCATCGCTTCGCTTTGCATCGTCGGCGGCGCGGATCATCGGGGCATCCTGCGCCACACGAACTGCGGCAGCAGGCGCATCACGGCCGCCGCCGGCCCCAGCGCCCACGGAATCCACACTGTGCGGCGGCCCTTCGCCAGCGCACGCGCGGTCGCGGCGGCCACCTGCGCCGGTGTGCTCGGCAGCGGTGCGGAGGTCATGCCCTCCGTCATGCGCCCGATGACGAATCCCGGCCGCGCGATCAGCAGCCGCACCCCGGTGCCGTGCAGCGCGTCGGCCAAACCGCTGGCGAACCCGTCCAGGCCGGCCTTGGCCGAGCCGTAGACGTAGTTGGCGCGGCGCACGCGTGCGCCGGCGATCGAGGAGAACACCACCAACCGGCCTTGGCCGGCCGTGCGCATGGCGGTGGCCAGGTGAGTGAGCAGGCTGACTTGGGCGAGGTAGTCGGTGTGCACGACGGCCACCGCGTGCGCGGCGTCGATTTCGGCGCGGGCCTGGTCGCCCAGGATTCCGAACGCCAACACCGCGGTACCGATGGGACCGTGCTCGGCGATGACGGAGGCGATCAGCGGGCCGTGCGAGGCCAGGTCGTCGGCGTCGAATTCTCGGGTGGCGACCGCCGTCGCGCCGGCGAGTTTGACCGCGTCGACCTGGTCAGCGAGTTGATCGGCGCGCCGGGCGGCCAGCACGACCGTCGCGCCCGGCGCCAGCAGCTGCGCCAGTTCGATCCCGATCTCGCTGCGGCCGCCCAGGATTAGTACTGGACCTGCGCCCGTGTCGTCCACGGCTGCGATTATGACCTGCGCTAGCGTGGGCGGTGATGGCGAATACCACTACCCGGCTTACCGACGACGCGTTGGCGTTCCTGTCGGAACGGCATTTGGCCATGCTGACCACGCTGCGAGCCGACAATTCGCCGCACGTCGTGGCGGTGGGATTCACCTTCGATCCCAAGACCCACATCGCGCGGGTCATCACCACCGGGGGTTCGCAGAAGGCCGTCAACGCCGATCGTGGCGGACTGGCCGTGCTCAGCCAGGTGGACGGCGCGCGGTGGCTGTCCCTGGAGGGCCGGTCTAAGGTCAACAACGACGCCGACGCGGTGCGCGACGCCGAGCTGCGATACGCCCAGCGCTATCGCACGCCGCGCCCCAACCCGCGACGCGTGGTCATCGAGGTTCAGATCGAGCGGGTGCTCGGGTCGTCGGGTCTTTTGGACCGGGGCGAGTAGGTTCTGCCGCAGGCTCGGTCTACGACGTTCGATTCAACATTATCGACGTTCGAAGAGAGGCTTTCCGTCCGAATCGACAACCGAGGCTTCAATTTGGTCAATCGTTGCCGTCATATAGAGGGCGAGTTTCTTAAGTTCTGCTGTAGCAGTTACTTTGTCAGCGCTACCGATAGCTAGCGTTGAGCCGTCAGAAGCAATTAGTGCAAAGCGCTCGACACCTTCATAGTCGCGTGTTTCGACTCTGAATTCGGAACCTATTCCGTTAGCAACGACTGGCACGCCAACTCGAGGCAGACCCCTCGCGCTGCGGATATACATGCCGAACCTTCCGAACAAGTACTTCTCGATTGTTTCGATGGATGAAGCTGCCAGAACGAAGTTTTCGGATTCCATTCGGTCGGAATCAGTAATCACTAACCAGCCGTCTGGTCGTCTTCCGATGAAGAGCCGGGTCTCGCCTAGAGCCGAACAAAAACTTGGCCGTCCGTCGGCCGTACTCGAACCAGGCGTGAGCATGTAGTCAGCGAATTTGGCCCACTGCTCAAGGCGTTGGGACACTTCTATGCCTTTAATCAATTCAATACGGCGCATTCCCCTAACGAAACTTCGGGCGCGGCAATCCTCCCAATGGTTGAATTCCGTCTGCTCAAGCAGAATCGAGCCTTTCCATTCGTTAGCTTTATCCGCTCGAATAATCGTCCTCCGCCTGGGCCAGTCATTCGATCTTATTCCACACATTAAACAGCGGCTTCCCGTCCGCAGCTTCGAAGGAGGCTTTGATGGCATCGACGGACGCATCCAAGTAATGTGATACCGCCACCAGCCGGTCAATCGCTGCGATCGCTACCGGGTGTCCGGAGCGATCGATAAGGGTGCTTCGTTCTCGACCGGCAAAAAACTGGTTATCGATCGTATAACCTGGACGCAATTCGTGACGCTCAAACGGTGCTCGGAGTAATGGCAAATCCTTACCGCGCACCGAGCCGCCAAAAGCCCCATAAAGATATCTTTCTATTACGGGCATTGACTTCCCGCCAAAACTAAAGCTCTCGGGCGCCATACGATCGGAAGAAGCAATGACATACCAATCACCAACCAAGTCTATAAAATAGCGCGTTTCTCCACTCTTGTTCCAGATGATCGTCCGTCCATCGTGGGTCTGCGAGCCTTGGATCGAGTCCAGCCCTGCTAGACGGATCCAGGCTTGCAAATCTGGGGTGAGATCCACGCTGCTCGTCACTGTCGCAATACTCCTATTCGTGTTAGTTCGTCAACGGGTCGTGCTTCGCCTGCATCGTCGAATATGCGAACTTGAATTGAGCCACCCGGCTGACCTACGCCGGGCCCCACCTCCGAAACCTCAATGCTCCACCCCTCAGGTAACTGCCCGAACGTGTAAGCGTTGTATGGATCGCGAAGGGAATTAACGTGAAGAGCCCGCTCTTCCCATGAAGCCGGCTGGCCGTCTTCCATAACGGCCAAATACTTGCCATCCGTCGTGCCGATTCGATCGAGCAGAGAACCATAATCTCGCATGTAGGACGCGGCATCCGTGTAAGCGACTCGCGTGTGCGGCACAGCGCCATGGTTGCCAGGAAAGTTCATCCAAGGTTGACCTTCGGGCCCTACGCTGTTGAATCGTTCTGCGTACTGCTCTGCGGTATAGGGATGCCCTTCGGGATCGCGACCGAACGGCGCTTCGGGATCATGAATGAGCTTGGCTACATCGCCCTGGATCTTAGAAGGGTCCACTGGGTCGTCGGTGAAATCCCAGTGATCGTCCAGCGGCTCCCCATAGTGGGGGTCCAGGTCCTCGTCCGGCAACCGATGCCATCCGTCTCCGGACGACTCGTGCGAATGGATGGGATCCTGCCGCTCGCCGCTGGGCGAGCTGTGGTGATCGTGCCCCGACGAGTCGTCACCGTCCGGACCTTTCCCGTCTGGCCGATCTCCAGGCGGACCGCCGTCGCCGTCTCCATCCGGTTTCACGCCATGCAGTGGTTCTCCCGGCGTATGTCCACCCGGCGTGCCGCCGTCGCCAGGCCCGTGCCAGCCACCGCCGGGCGTTGGTACTTCAGCCGGGTAACCGTTCGGGGGCGCGGCGTGCGGGGATGCGGGAGCTTCGGGGGCCGGTGAGTGGCCTTCGAAAGGTGCTGCGCCGCTGGGAGATCCGCCGGGTGATACTGGCGGCGAATGGTCAATCGGTTGCGGTAGTGACGATGGTAAGCGCTCACCGGCAGCGGTCGGCAGAGTAGCAGCGGGCGAACTGGCCGCTGGTGCCGAAGCCGGCTCGTGCGGTCCAGTCGACGGCTCGGCGACCGGTTCATGCGGGCCACCGGCAGGCGCGGACACCGGCTCGCGCGGCTCCTCCGCCGGCACTGCGGCGGGTTCGCGCGGGCCGTCGGACGGCACAGACGTCGGCTCGTGCGGACCCCCGGGAGCGCCCGGCGCAGCCGGCGCCGGCGGAGGCGCGGGCTCAGCGGCCGGTTCGTGCAGACCCCCCGGCCCACCCGGCGGAGGGACCGCAGCCGGCGCAGGCGCCGGGTCATGCAGACTACCCGGACCACCTGCCGTCGCAGCGGGAGCGGGCGCAGGCTCGTGCGGACCGACGGGACCACCCGGTGTCTCAGCAGGGACCGGCGACGAATTCGGTTGGTGCGGACCACCACTCGGGCCACCGGCTGGTGGCGGCGAATCACCGGCCGGACCCGCCTGCCCCGGCGATGTTGCCGCAGGCGTTGAACCCTGTGGTGCGCCCGGCGCGCCATCGGCCGGACGTGGGGCCGACTCGACCGGTGGCTCAATCGGCTTGCCGGGTGGCATTGCCACAGGAGTGCCACTTGCCGGAGGCTTGATTTCCGGCAAATCCTTCGTTACGCCTTCGAGCTTTTGGGGCAGCTCGGCGGTCGCCTTGCCAATGCCGGTCAGCTCACCGCGGGCACCCACGATGCCGCCAAGCCCTTCGCTCGTTTTTCCACCGGCGCGTTCAGCGGCGCCAGCGGCCCCCTCCTCGCCCGCCGCGCCCCGTGCGGCCGCGCCCGCGCCGTCGCCTGCCACGCCCGCCTCACCGAGGCCGGGCGATATCAACGTGCCAAGGTCGAACGCGACTTCACCAGCGCCTAATCCGGGCCGATCTCTGGTCCAATCCTCGGCATGCACAAGGCCTTTCAACTCCTGCAGCCTCGCGTGCGCGAATTCCTCGGGATGAAGGGGAGCGTTGAACAAACTCTCCTTCCACGCATTTTTCACCAGGCCGGTCCAGGTGGCGGCCGCACCTTGGGGGTCGACGACGATCCAATGCGGGCTCAGGTCGACCAGGCCTAACCCCATGTTGACCGCACCTTTGAGAACGCCCTCCTGGGCGTTTATCCCGAACTCGAATGCGGTCGCCACCGGATTGCCGACGTCTTCCCCCAGGAACGTGATGAGCCCGCGGCGCGCGTACTTCTCGCAGGTGACAATCTCGCGATCGGCCGCTTTCATGATCAGCCTGATCCCCTGCACGCAGGCGCGGGCCTCCTGCCCGAGATGGTGCAGTACATCGTTGATGTCCTTGGCGATTTTCTTGATCTCGTCCCACGCGTCACCGTCGATGATGAGCATGATGTCGTGACCGAGGTCGCCTAGAGATCCGAGCCGGTGCAACAGATCCCGTATTGCGTGCTGAGCGTGGTCAACCTTGTCCGCAAACGCGTCGATGGTAGTGGCCAGCTTGTCGCACTGGGCGCCGATAGTCGCTGCGGCAGAACCTATTTCTTTGAGAGCGTTATCGATCTTGTCGCCCTCAGGAAGGTGTTGAGTATCCAGCAGAGTCTTCGCCCCGTTGAGAGTCGCCTGCACCCCGTTGGCCGCCGCGGCGAAGCCGCGCCAACGAGAGGCGCCCGCATGCAGGCCCGGCACATCGCCGTCGGGCCACAACTCGAGGACGAGCGACTCGACGATCGCCCATAGCGTCGGTGGCGGCTCTCCGGGCCCCATCGTTCCCGGGGGTTTGGGAGCGGCGAGTTCAGCCGGTGGGGACGGCGCGGCCAAAATGCCGTCGCCGCCGCCCAGCGTCGAGGCCGCCTCGGCCTTCGAATAGTTCGAAGCGCCCTGCTGGATAAGAGCACCGCATTTCCCGCACGCATTCACCACAGCGGCCACTGCCTTCAGCAGCGACTCGGCGGCGTCCTGGTACGCCAGGCCGAACACCTCGCCGGCGCGATCTACGCCGGTGTGGGCCGAAAAACCTGCCACCAACACCGTCAGGCTCGCCGCCAGACCGCCGCCAGTGGCACCCACGGCACTACCCGCGGCGTACATCGCCTCCGGATCGACAGCCAAGGGAGCCACGAGCGGAATTTTCGCTCAGGTCCGCCCGTCGCCGCTATTCACCCAGGGATCGAATCGCCAAGCTAGCGACAATCACCTAGCGCCACAATTCACCGATCAACAGCCGCTGCGGTGGTCAACGTGATGCGGTGCCGCCCCGGCGACACTGCGAGCGTCGCCCCGGCCGGCTCACCATCGAGCTTCACGTCGACGCCGGCACCCACGCCACCGAGCGTGATCCGGGCGGCGACATCGGTGGACACCGTGATCGTCGACGTCGGCAACGCCGCCAATCCGGCACGCGCGAGATCGACCCGAAGGCTGGCAACTCCGGTGAGGCGCAACGTGACATACGGCATTGGGCCGACCGGCCGTCCCACCTGCCAATCCAGCTCGCTGTAGACCCCGGGCGTCGGCTCGAAGCCCGGAATGACGCCGCGATGGTGCCGCACGGTGTGCGTGGGGTCCGGGCGCGCGTACGACCGCGCGTCGACCTCGGCGACGGCTCCGCGTCGCGCTGTCACCTCGGGATCGGCGGCCAGCTCCGACAACCACCACACCTGGTGCGGCCCGATACCCAGATCGTCGCGCACCAGTTGCGGATACCAGGCGAACGTGATGTGCCCCGGATCGGCTTGGCGCAGAGCGGTTCCCATATGGGAGATCGGATCCTCGAACTTGTCCTGAAAGACCCAGGCGATGTGATCCTCGAGCGGGTAGACGCTGAACCGATGGCGGTAACCCAGCCGGTCGAGTTCCAACACCTGCTCGGCCGCCGAGGCGAACGGCACCAGTTCGTCGAGCAGCCCATGGGCGATGACGTACGGCAGCCACCGAGCATTCACCAGCAGCTTCCAGGTGTCGCCCTCGCGGGCACAGGGCGAGTGCGGGTCAAGGTCGGCGGGAATGTCGACGTGGGGCAGCAACCGCACCCCGCACGTCGGCGGCCCCGCCAGCACCACGGCTTGCGAGAACACCTGCGGATAGCTCAGTCCCAGCTTGTATGTCGCATACCCGCCCATCGAATAGCCCGAAATCACAGTGCGATTGGGGTCGGTGCCCAATTGTTCGGCAACTCGCGCCCATACTTCCCAGAAGTCGAGTTCGCCGGTGTCGAAGTACCAGGTGGACGGCCCCCGGGCCAGCGGCGTCACCACCGCCGAGTCCCGGCTCTCGCACACCTGGTGCAACAGGTGCGGGTCGATCGCGGCGAACTGGCTCTGCCCGAGTGACAGCGAGTGCAGCAGCATCGTCAGCGGCAGCGCGCGGCCCGGCGCGTAGCTCGACGGCAGGCTGATCGAATACGGCTGCACCCGACCGAGGAATTGCGGCTTGGTGCTCAAGATGTCGTTGGCGGCCCAACCCTGTTCCAGGCCCTGGCCGAGTTCGACCGACGAGACGTACCACCGGGTGGACGGGCCGGTGATCACCGGCTCGGGCGCGGTCTCGCGGGCCGCCAGCGCAGCCCACGACACCGTCAGCGCGAACTCGGAGATGTCACCGTGCGTCAGGGCGGCGGCCTGGGCGGCATCCGACCAGAAGTTCAGATGCACCGGCTCCTGCTCGTTGGTGCGGAAAGCCACGTTGTAGACGTTGGGTTGGCCGGGCAGCGCACCATGCAGGGCGGACACGTCGGCGAACCCGTCCCCCGTCGCGTTGGCCAGCCCCGCGGCGAGGCGGACCGTCCAGCTGCCCGCGGGTTCCGCCAGCGACCGCGGGACCTGCGCCACAAACGACCGCGACTGCATGTCGACGCTGTGCTCGACCGGCGTCCTGGCTTGGGTGGTCAGGTCGATCAGCGCGGCGCCGGTGCCCGAGACCAGCAGGGCCGTGTCGATGCCCTTCGCCCGCACGCCGGCTCCGGCGGGCCACTGGTCGTCCGCCGTGCGGGCGGGGTCGGTGTCGAAGGTGAACAGCGCGATCGGCACCGACGCGTCCACCAGGGTGTTCCAGTCGATCCGCCACCAGGTGTGGGTCTCGGTGAGCCCGATGGCCACGCGGAAGATGTCGGCGCCGTTGCCGGCCGCCGGGCCGTCGGGATAGACGTAGGTTCCGCGTGGCGGCGCCTGAATCTTCAGGTCGCCGATCGGCACACCCGTCGCGCCGTGGTCGTCGTAGAGGAAGTCGGTCCAGAACAGGGCCCCATCGGCCAGCCGACCGGCGCCGCAGGTGCGCGGGAACTCCTCGCCGAACGGCCACCCCGCCGGCGCGGGCAGCTTGGGCTCGGGGCGCCGCGCCGCCGGCGGCACACCCTCGGGCATCCCGTCGACCACGATCAGCTCGGCGGGCGGCGCCGGTGCGGGTACGGGTGCTTTGGGATGCAAGACCGCGTCGGCGACGTGGCGTGCGATGCGAATCGGAAGCAGCGGCAGATCCAGAATTGACATCACGGCCCAACCTACGCGGACCCGGTGACGCGTAGGTCAGGCCACCGGAACCACGATCAGTTCGTGCGGCCGGTTGTTGACGGCCAGAGCACCGTCGGGGGTGACGACGACGATGTCCTCGATGCGAGCGCCCCAACGGCCCGGGAAATAGATGCCCGGCTCGATCGAGAAGGCCATGCCCTCGGCCAGGGGCAGATCGTTTCCGGCGACGATGTAGGGCTCTTCGTGCACCGACAACCCGATGCCGTGCCCGGTGCGGTGCACGAAATGCTCGGCGAGCCCTTCGGCGGCCAGCACGTCGCGGGCGGCGGCGTCGACCTGCTCGGCCGTCACCCCGGGACGCACCGCGTCAAACGCCGCGCGCTGGGCGCGTTGCAGCACCGAATACTGTTGCGCAACTTCGGGATCCGGCTCGCCGATGCTATAGGTGCGCGTGGAGTCGGAGTTGTAACCCGGTTCGTACGCACCGCCGATGTCGACGACGACGACGTCGCCGATCTGCAGTTCGCGATCGGAATACCCGTGGTGTGGGTCGGCGCCGTGCGGCCCGGATCCGACGATGATGAACGCCACCTCCGAATGTCCTTCGGCCACAATGGCATCCGCGATGTCGGCGGCCACGTCGGCCTCGGTGCGACCCGGGACCAGAAACTGCGGCACCCTGGCATGCACCCGGTCGATGGCCGCGCCGGCCTTGCGAAGAGCGTCGACTTCGCATTCCTCCTTGACCATTCGCAGCGTGCGCAACACGTCGGTGGCCAGCACCGGCAGCACCCCGAGCACATTGGCCAGCGGCAGCAGGTGCAACGCCGGCATGGCATCGGTGACGGCCGTCGCGGCGGGGGCACCGCCCAGCGCGGAGCCCACCAGATCGTAGGGATTGTCGCCGTCGACCCAATCCCGCACCGCCAGGCCGAGTTCGGCGATGGCCGACCCCTTGAGCGAGGCCAGCTCGAGGCGCGGTACCACCACCGTCGGGTCGCCCGAGGCGGGCAACACCAGCGCGGTGAACCGTTCCAGGGTTTGTGCGCGCGACCCGAGCAGGTAGCGCAGGTCATACCCCGGTGTGATCACCAGCCCGGCCAGACCGGCGTCGGCGGCCGCCGTGGCGGCGATCACCAGTCGGCGTTCATACACTGCCGCGTCGAAGCGCTCAGACTCCATGGCAGCCAGGCTAATGCTCGAACGCGCGTCGCCGCGCGGCGACATGAGACCATAACCGGCATGCCCGCCCGATCGCCGCTGGTGCTGCTCGACGGCGCCAGCATGTGGTTCCGCTCGTATTTCGGGGTGCCGTCCTCGATCACCGCGCCCGACGGCCGGCCCGTCAACGCCGTTCGGGGATTCATCGACTCCATGGCCGTGGTGATCACCCAGCAGCGGCCCGCCCGGCTGGCCGTTTGCCTGGACCTCGATTGGCGTCCCCAGTTCCGGGTGGACCTGGTCCCGTCCTACAAGGCCCACCGCGTGGCGGTGGAGGATCCAGACGACGAGCCGGACGTCGAGGAGGTCCCCGACGACCTGACGCCCCAGATCGACATGATCGCCGAACTCCTTGACGCGTACGGGATTCCGACAGCCGGCGCGCAGGGCTACGAGGCCGACGACGTGCTGGGCACCCTGGCCGCGCGGGAACGCGAGGACCCGGTGGTGGTGGTCAGCGGCGACCGCGACCTGCTGCAGGTGGTGTCGGACGATCCCGTCCCGGTGCGCGTCCTCTACCTCGGCCGCGGGCTGAGCAAAGCCACGTTGTTCGGGCCCGCCGAGGTGGCCGAACACTATGGCGTCCCGGTGGATCGCGCCGGCCCCGCCTACGCCGAACTCGCGCTGCTGCGCGGCGATCCGTCCGATGGCCTGCCCGGGGTGCCGGGTGTCGGGGAGAAGACCGCGGCGACGCTGCTGGCCCAGCACGGTTCGCTGGAGGGGATCCTGGCCGCCGCCCACGACCCGAAGTCGAAGATGGCCAAGGGCATCCGCACGAAACTGCTGGGGGCGCTCGACTACATCGAGGCTGCCGGCAAGGTGGTGCGGGTGGCCACCGACGCGCCGGTCACGTTCTCGACGGCCAGCGACGAATTACCGTTGGTCGCCGCCCATCCGCGGCGCACCGCGGAACTGGCGACGGAGCTGGGTGTCGGCTCGTCGATCGGCCGCCTGCAGAAAGCGCTGGACGCCCTGCCGAGCTGACCGACGCGGCGGCTACTGCGGCCGGCCGACCTCGTAGGTGCCCTTGTTGTCCTGGAAGGTCACCGTCACGTGCTTGGGCGCGCCGTCGATGCTGACGTCGCACTCGAATGTGGCGCCCTTCTTGACGGTGGGGTTCTGGCCGTGGTTGCACTTGACGTTCTGGACGTTCTTCGCGCCGTAGCCGTTGGTTTCGTCGCTGAGGACCTGCTGGACCCCGGCCTGGGCCTTGTTGACGTCCAGCTTGGTGGTGACGAAGAACCCGGGTTGCCAGAAGCCCAGCACCAAAATGACCGCGATCAGCAGGAACGCGATCGCGCCCCCCACGCCGGCGATGAGGCCGACGGGCCGCTTCTTCGCGGGCTGCTGCTCATAACCGGGGTACTGCTGCGGGTATTGGCCCGGCTGGCCGTACTGGCCGGGCTGGGGGTACTGACCCGGCTGGCCATACTGCCCCGGCTGCGGATATTGGCCGGGCTGGCCATACTGCCCCGGCTGGGCGTACTGCCCGGGCTGGCCGTACTGGCCCGGCTGACCGTAGGGCCCGGGTTGCGCGTAGCCCGGCTGCTGCTGCGGGTACTGCTGCGGGTACGCCTGTTCGGCCGGCTGCTGGTACTGCGGGTATTCGGCGGGCGGGGTGTAGGCCGGGGCCTGCCACGACGTCTCCTGGTTCGACTGCTCCTGCCAGGTGGGTGCCACCTGAGTCGGCTCTGACGAGTGATCGCTACCTTGACCTTGGCCGGGCGGCTGCCACTGCTGGTCCGATCCCTGCGGTCCGCTCATCTTTCTCCCTCAGCCCTTGTCTCTTTGGCGTGGTCTCTTTGGCGTGAACTATCGCCGCTTAACGGTAGCTCCGGCCTAGCCTACCCGGCGTCAACTGCGACGACGCCGCGCCGAATGTCGTCGATAGCCCGCTTGGCGGTGGCCCGTAACTCGGGGTCTGGGGCGGCGTTGCGCACCTGGTCCAGCAGGTCGAGCGCCTGGCGGCACCAGCGCACGAAATCGCCCGCCAGCAGGGGTGATCCGGTACCGGCCGGGTCGGCGGCCGCCAGCGCCGCCGCCAGGTCACCGGTGCGCGCCCAGCGGTAGATAACGTTGACGAAGCCGTCGTCGGGCTCGCGACTCGGCGCGATCCGGTGGGTTTGCTCGTCGGCGCGCAGCGCCATCGACAGCCGCGACGTCTGCTGCAGCGCCTGCCGCAACGGCTGCGTGGGCGCGTCGGCCGCAAACCCCGCCCCCGGCCCCTCGCCGCCCCGGGTTTCGTACAGCACCGACGACACCACCGCCGCGAGTTCGGCGGGCTTCAGCCCCGACCACGCGCCGGTGCGCAGGCATTCGGCCACAAGCAAGTCGCTTTCGCTGTAGATGCGCGCCAGCAGCCGGCCGTCGTCGGTGACGCGCGGATCGCCGTCGCGGCCTTCGATGAAGCCGCGCTCGGTGAGCAACCCGACGATCCGGTCGAAGGTCCGGGCCAGCGAATTAGTCGCCGCCGCAACCTTTTTCTCCAACTGCGCATTGTCGCGTTCGATCCGCAGATAGCGCTCGGCCTGCCTGACCTGTTCCTCCAGCCCGGGCGCGTTGTGCGAGGGGTGGCGGCGCAGCGCCTCACGCAGCGACGCCAGCTCGGGGTCATGGAAAGCACCGTATTCGCCGTCGGAGTCTCCCCGGCCGCGGCGCCGGGCCGGAATGGTCAGCCCGGCGGCGGCCGATCGCAGCGCCGACGCCAGGTCGCGCCGGACGCGCGGCTGGCGGTGTTCGACCCGCTTGGGCAGCGGCATGGAACCGACCGGCGCCGACACACCCGAATAGTCGGCCGAGGAAATCCTTCCCGCCCAACGGTTTTCGGTGAGGACCAAGGGTCGCGGGTCGGTGCTGTCGCGCGCGGATTCCAGCACGACGGCCAGGCCACCGCGCCGCCCCTGGGTGATGTTGATGATGTCGCCGCGGCGCAGCGCGGCCAGCGCATCGCTGGCGGCCTGCCGTCGTTGCAGCCGGGACGCGCGCGACTGCGCGCGCTCCATCTCGCTGATGCGTGCGCGCATCCGGGCGTATTCGAGGATCGGGGCCTTGGGTCCGCCGATCTCGGCGGCGATCTCGTCGAGCATCTCGGTGCCGCGCTCGATGCCGCGGACCAGCCCGACCACCGAGCGGTCGGCCTGATATTGCGCAAACGACTGCTCCAGCAACCGGTGCGCCTGCTCGGGACCCATCTGCTGGACCAGGTTGATGGTCATGTTGTACGACGGGGCGAACGAGCTGCGCAGCGGGAAAGTGCGGGTGGAGGCCAGCCCGGCCACCGCGGAGGGCTCGGTGGTCTCCTCGGTGGGATTCCACAACACCACCGCATGGCCCTCGACGTCGATGCCGCGTCGCCCGGCGCGGCCGGTGAGCTGGGTGTACTCCCCCGGCGTCAGCGGCATGTGCTGCTCGCCGTTGAATTTCACCAGTCGTTCGAGCACGACCGTGCGGGCGGGCATGTTGATCCCGAGCGCCAACGTCTCGGTGGCGAACACCGCCCTGACCAATCCGGCGGTGAACAGCTCTTCGACCGTGTGCCGGAAGACGGGCAGCATGCCCGCGTGGTGGGCCGCAAGCCCGCGCAGCAGCCCCTCGCGCCACTCGTAGTAGCCGAGCACGCCAAGGTCGGCGTCCGCGAGGTCGCCGCACCGGTGCTCGATCACCTCGGCGATCTGTGCGCGCTCCTCCTGGGTGGTCAGCTGCAGGGGCGAGCGCAGGCATTGCTGGACGGCGGCGTCACAGCCGGCGCGGGAGAACACAAACGTGATCGCGGGCAACAGCCCTTCGGAGTCCAGGGTGGCGATCACGTCCGGCCGCGACGGCGTCCGGTAGAAGCGGGGACGCGACGGCCGTCCCGAGCCCCGGCGGCGCGGCTGCCAGTCGGTCAAGCGGTCCGCCTCGCGACGGTGCGAAATGTGGCGCAGCAGTTCGGGATTGACGCGGGGTTGATGATCCGCGGCGGGTTTCTCGTTCTCGTAGTCGAACAGATCCAGCAGGCGCTTGCCCACCAACACGTGCTGCCACAGCGGCACCGGCCGGTGCTCGTCGACCACGACCGTCGTATCGCCACGCACGGTCTGGATCCAGCCGCCGAATTCCTCGGCGTTGCTCACCGTCGCCGAGAGGCTGACCACCCGCACCTCGTCGGGCAGGTGCAGGATCACCTCCTCCCACACCGGCCCCCGCATCCGGTCGGCGAGGAAATGCACCTCGTCCATCACCACATACGAAAGCCCATGCAGCGCAGGCGAATCGGCGTAGAGCATGTTCCGCAGCACTTCGGTGGTCATGACGACCACGGGCGCGTCGGCGTTCACCGACATGTCCCCGGTGAGCAGGCCGATGCGGTCGCGGCCGTAGCGCGCCGTGAGGTCGGTGTGCTTCTGGTTGCTCAGCGCTTTCAGTGGCGTGGTGTAGAAGCATTTGCCGCCGGACGCCAGCGCCAGGTGCACGGCGAATTCGCCGACCACCGTCTTGCCCGCGCCGGTCGGCGCGCAGACCAGCACGCCGTGGCCCCGTTCGAGCGCCGCGCACGCCCGCTGCTGAAAACCGTCGAGCGCGAAGGGCAGTTCGGCGGTGAACCGGGTGAGCTCCACCAGCTCCGCCACCTCGTGGGGCGGCGACGGGTCAGGTGACATCGTCGTGTTGCCCGGCGGTGAACGACGGCTCCGGTATCGCGGTGGGCGGTTCGATCACCGATGCTTCGTCGTCGGGAATCACGGCCTGGGCTTCACGCTTGGCCTTCCGTCTGTCGTGCAGCCGAGCGATCTGAATGGCGAACTCCAACAGCACCGACAGCGCCAACCCGAGCGCGGTCATCGAAAACGGGTCGGATCCGGGCGTGAAGACCGCCGCGAACGCGAACATCGCGAAGATCAGGCCGCGACGCCACGCCTTGAGCCGCTCATAGGTCAGCATGCCGATGGTGTTGAGCATGACGATGAGCAGCGGAAATTCGAAGCTGACGCCGAAGACCACCAGCAGGTTGATCAGGAACCCGAAATAGCGGTCGCCTGACAGCGCCGTCACCTGGACGTCGCTGCCGACGGTCAGCAAAAAGCCCAGCGCCTTGGCCAGTACGAAGTAGGCCAGCACCGCGCCGACGACGAACAGCACCACGGCGGGGATCACGAAGGCGATCGCGAAGCGGCGCTCCTTCTGATAGAGACCGGGCGTGATGAACGCCCACAGCTGGTAGAACCACACCGGGCAGGCCAGCACCACTCCCGCCGTCAGCCCGACCTTGAGCCGCAGCATGAACTGGTCGAACGGCGCGGTGGCCAGCAGCCGGCATTGGCCGTTGGGGCTGATCTCGGCGCGCGCCGACTGCGGCAGCGAACAGTAGGGATGGCGCAACCACTCGCCGAGGCTTTCCAGCCCGAAGATCGAATGCGAGTACCACACGAAGCCGAAGATCGTGGTCAGCAGGATCGCGGCCAGAGAGATCAGCAACCGGGTGCGCAGCTCGGTGAGGTGATCGACCAGCGACATGGTCGCATCCGGATTGGTTCGGCTGCGCCGGTTACGCGGGTTGAGGCGCCTCAGCAGGCCGGACGTGCGCGCTGAAACCTTGAAGACTTTCACGATGCTCGGTCAGTGGCGCTCGGGCAGCGCGCGACGATGGTGGCGGCTATGCCGGACGTGCTTCGCTGTGCCCCTGCTCGCTGGGCGCCGGAGTGTCGACCCGCTGCGACTGCACCGGCTGCGGGGCGGCCGGCGGGGTCGCCGGGGTTTCCAGGGAAGGCGCGTCCGCCTTGTTCTCGGTCTGCATTTCGCGGAGTTCGGACTTGAAGATCCGCATCGACTTGCCCAACGAACGCGCCGCATCGGGGAGCTTCTTGGCACCGAACAGCAAGATCACCACGACCGCGAGGATCGCCCAGTGCCACGGACTAAGACTGCCCACTTTGATTACCTCCAGACGTTCACCCGATGCTACCGCAGCGGAGCCGACGGCCGGTGGCTCCGCGCCGGGCTCAGGCGGTAACAGCCTGGTACGACTCCAGCGCCGCCGCCGCGGCATCCCGTACACGCTGCGCCAGCGACTGGGGTTCAACGACCTGCACCGCCGCGCCGAATCCGAGCACCAGCCGCGTCATCCAATCCTCGGAGGCATACGTCATCACCGCCTCGCAGGATCCGTCCGGCAGTTCGCGCACGTCGCGCATCGGGTAGTACTCGAACACCCAGGAGGCGGCGGGTGCCACCCGCAGCCTGGCCGACGGCAGCGCCGGGTCGCCGTCGAACAGCGAGGTGTCCGGCGGGGCGTGCAGGGCCGGCTCGGGCGGCGCGGCCGGCTCGTCGAGCTCGCTGGCGTCCACTATCCGGTCGAAGCGAAACAGCCGAACGCCTTCGGCCTCGCGCGACCAGGCCTCCAGGTAGCTGTGGCCGCCGATGAGCAGCACCCGGATGGGGTCGACGACCCGGCTGGTCAGGGTGTCGTGGGAGGCGGAGTAGTAGTCGATGGCCAGCGCGTGCTTGGACTGCACGGCCGCGCGCACCGCGGCGGCGGCCCGGCTTTCCACCGGCGCGGGCTCGTCGACGGCCGTCGCCGCGGGCGCGGCGTCGTTCCCACGGGCTCCGGCGGCGCCCTCGATCTTGGCGATGGCGCTGCGCGCGGCCTCCGGGTCGACGACGCCGGGAATGTCGGCCAGCGCCCGCAGCGCGACCAGCAGCCCGGTGGCCTCCGGCGAGGTGAGCTTGAGCGGGCGGTCGATTCCCGCGGAGAAGGTCACCTCGATGGTGTCCCCGGAGAACTCGAAATCGATGAGGTCACCCGGGAAGTAGCCGGGCAGCCCGCACATCCACAGCTGGTTGAGGTCGTCCTCGAGCTGCTTGGCCGACACCCCGAGATCGGCGGCCGCCTTGGCCCGGGTGACCCGGGGATTGGCCTGGAAATACGGCACCATGTTCAACAGCCGGATCAGCCGGGTGGAGATCGCTGTCATTGGCGCCACTTCTCCTCATCGCTGCGCTCTGCATCGTCGCTGGCGCGTGTCATGCGGACACTCCCCCGCGGCTGGGCGGTTGCCCCGCGCCGACGGCATCCCCGCCCGCATGCGCGCGCAGCCGGGACACCACGTCGTCGCGCAGCGACTGCGGTTCGAGCACCAGGGCGTCGGCCCCGTAGCCGGCGATGTCACGGGCCAGCTGGTCGGCGAAGGAGATGTCGAGTTCGATCACCTGGCCGTCGCGACCGCCCACCCGGCGGGTGTCGACGGGTCTGCCGGCGCGCCGCAGCGCAGTGGCCCGCCCGTCGGCCACCCACACCCGGGCCTGCCCGACGGTCGGCGTCGCCGACACTTCGGTGACGGTCTGTGCCACGATCTTGCGCAAGTCAACGTCTTTCGGGACGGTGATGGTGCCGGGCGGCCCGATCGGCGTGACGTCCGGGCCGATCCGGGAGAGCCGGAAGGTGCGGGTCGCGTCGCGGTCGCGGTCGTGGCCCACCAGATACCAGCGGCCCTTCTCCGTGACCACGCCCCAGGGCTCGACGGTGCGGGTGGCGTATGGCTCGGCCCGCGAGGGTCGGTGCTGAAACTGCACGGCCTGCCGGGAGTCGATGGCGGACAACAGGATTCCGAGAACGTCTTCCGACCCGCGCAGGCCCGGCACCCCGGGCGGCGACGCGATGGCGACCGGCGCGTCTGGATCGACGTCGACGCCGGCGGCGCGCAGCTTGAGCAGCGCGCCCTGGGTGGCGGTGATGAGTTCGGGCGACTCCCACAGCTGCGTCGCGACGGCGACCGCGGCCGCCTCGTCGGGGGTCAGATCGACCGGCGCGAGCGCGTAGGCGTCGCGGTTGATGCGGTACCCCTCGGTGGGGTCCCAGGCCGACGCGCGGCCGACCTCGAGCGGGATGCCGAGGTCGCGCAGCTCGTTCTTGTCCCGCTCGAACATGCGCGAGAACGCCTCGGCGCTGGCGCTGTCCGAATAACCCGCCACGCTCGACCTGATTTTCTCCGCCGAGATGTAGCCGCGGGTGGACAGCAGGGCAATGACCAGATTCACCAGCCGTTCGACTTTTGACGTCGCCATCGGCTCCAGGTTATTCGATGGACGTCGTTCGGCGCTTCCACCGGCCGTCCGCGTCGCGCCAGCGCGTCGGACCGGCTACATGCTCGCGATCAGGCGCTTGACCCGCTCGTCGACCGCCCGGAACGGGTCCTTGCACAACACGGTGCGCTGCGCCTGGTCGTTGAGCTTGAGGTGCACCCAGTCGACGGTGAAGTCACGGCCGGCGGCCTGGGCGGCGCTGATGAACTCGCCGCGCAGCCGCGCCCGGGTGGTCTGCGGCGGGTTGTCGACGGCCTCGGCGATGTCCTCGTCGGTGGTGACGCGGGCGGCGAGGCCCTTGCGCTGCAGCAGGTCGAAGACTCCGCGGCCGCGCTTGATGTCGTGGTAGGCCAGGTCCAGCTGGGCGATCTTGGGGTCGGACAGCTCCATGTCGTAGCGGTCCTGGTAGCGCTGGAAGAGCTTGCGCTTGATCACCCAGTCGATCTCTGTGTCCACTTTGGCGAAGTCCTGGCTTTCGACCGCATCGAGCTGGCGGCCCCACAGGTCGACGATCTGCTCGATCTGCGCGTTGGGTTCGCGGGTCTGCAGGTGCTCGACGGCGCGGCTGTAGTACTCGCGCTGGATGTCCAGCGCGCTGGCCTGACGCCCGCCAGCCAGCCGCACGGGCCGACGGCCGGTGATGTCGTGGCTGACCTCGCGGATGGCGCGGATGGGATTGTCCAGCGAGAAGTCCCGGAACGGGACGCCGGCTTCGATCATCTCGAGCACCAGCGCGGCCGTGCCCACCTTGAGCATGGTGGTGGTCTCGCACATGTTGGAGTCGCCGACGATCACGTGCAACCGCCGGTATTTCTCGGCGTCGGCGTGCGGCTCGTCGCGGGTGTTGATGATCGGCCGGCTGCGCGTGGTGGCCGAGGAGACGCCCTCCCAAATGTGCTCGGCGCGTTGGGAAAGGCAGAACGTCGCGGCCTTGGGGGTCTGCAGCACCTTGCCGGCGCCGCAGATCAACTGGCGGGTGACCAGGAACGGCAACAGCACGTCGGAGATCCGGGAGAACTCGCCGGCCCGCACGATCAAATAGTTCTCGTGGCACCCGTAGGAGTTGCCCGCCGAATCGGTGTTGTTCTTGAACAGGTAGATGTCGCCGCCGATGCCCTCGTCGGCCAGCCGCTGTTCGGCGTCGACGAGGAGGTCTTCCAGCACCCATTCCCCCGCGCGGTCGTGGGTGACCAGCTGCACCAGGCTGTCGCACTCGGCGGTGGCGTACTCGGGATGGCTGCCCACGTCGAGGTAGAGGCGGGCGCCGTTGCGCAAAAACACGTTGGAGCTGCGGCCCCAGGACACGACGCGGCGGAACAGATAGCGGGCCACCTCGTCCGGGCTGAGTCGCCGGTGCCCGTGGAATGTGCAGGTGACCCCGAACTCGGTCTCGATGCCCATGATTCGTCGCTGCACGTAATCGAGCGTACTGGTTGTCCGACCGCGACGGTGAGCAAGCCGCACGTATGAATCCGACGAAAGTTATTCCGCGGCCTCCGAGGGGGTCGAGCCGGGCGACCGCCCGCCCTCCTCGACGTCCGCGGCTACCTGCTGCTCACCTGCACCTAGGGCCCCACCAGCCCCATTGGCACCGATGGCCGGCTGCCTTAGCGCTGTGGCTAGTCCGCGGTCTCCCCGTCAGAGTCCTCGCCGTCGCCCGCCGAGCCGTCGGAATCCAGCCCCCGCAGCAAATTTTCCAGGCTGGCGCGGTTGATCCGCCGGAATGCCCGTCGCGGCCGGTTGACGTCCAAGATGGCGACTTCCAGGCTGCCGACGTCCAGGGCGGACTGGTCGCCATTCGAGGCTTCGCTGCCGGCCCGCAGGGCCTTGACGGCGATGCGGGTGGCCTCACGCAGATCGGCGTTCTCGGCGTAAGAGTCCTTGAGCGCCGTGGTGATCGGTTCGGTGGTGCCGCCCATCACCACGAAATGCGGCTCGTCGGCGATCGATCCGTCATAGGTAATCCGGTACAGCTCAGGCGGTTTGCTTTCGCCGTAATGCGCGACCTCGGCCACACACAATTCCACCTCATAGGGCTTGGCCTGCTCGGTGAAGATGGTGCCCAGCGTCTGCGCGTAGACGTTGGCCAGCTGGCGGCCCGTGACGTCGCGGCGGTCGTAGGCGTATCCGCGGGTGTCGGCGAATTGGATCCCACCGCGGCGCAAGTTGTCGAACTCGTTGAACTTGCCGGCGGCCGCGAAGCCGACGCGGTCGTAGAGTTCGCTGATCTTCTGCAGCGAGCGCGACGGGTTCTCCGCCACGAAGAGCACACCGCCGGCGTAGGCCAGCGCGACAACGCTCTTACCCCGGGCGATGCCCTTGCGCGCAAGCTCGCTGCGCTCGCGCATCGCCTGCTCAGGCGAGATGAAATACGGGAAGCTCACTTCTCACCACCATCGGGGCCGAAAGTGTCGGCGCGCGAACGACTTTGGATCACTTCGCGGGCCAATTCGGCGATGCGGCTCTCCGGCACCTCGAGCGCCCCCTCGGCAGCGATGGTGACCGCGGTCGGGTAGATGCCACGCACCAAATCCGGTCCGCCGGTGGCGGAATCGTCGTCGGCCGCGTCGTAGAGCGCCTCGATGGCGACGCGTACCGCGCTGTCGGCGTCGGTGACCTGCGAGTACAACTTCTTCATCGACGACTTGGCGAAAATCGAGCCCGACCCCACCGACTGGTAGCCCTCCTCTTCCAGGTTCCAGCCGCCGGCCGCGTCGAAAGACACGATGCGGCCGGCACCTTCGGGGTCGGGCGCATCGATGTCGTAGCCCACCAGCAGCGGCAAGGCGATCAGGCCCTGCATCGCGGCGGCCAGGTTCCCCCGCACCATGATGGCCAGCCGGTTCACCTTGCCGGCGAACGTGAGCGGCACGCCCTCGAGTTTCTCGTAGTGCTCGAGTTCCACCGCGTACAGGCGGGCGAACTCCACCGCGATCGCCGCGGTGCCGGCGATGCCGGTGGCCGTGTAATCGTCGGTGATGTACACCTTTTTGACGTCGCGCCCGGCGATCATGTTGCCCTGCGTCGAACGCCGATCGCCGGCGAGCACCACGCCGCCGGGGTATTTCAGGGCGACGATGGTGGTGCCGTGCGGCAGCTGCCCCGTCGCGGCGTCCGAGTGGGTGCCCGACAGGCTCGCCGGCAGTAACTCCGGGGCCTGACGACGCAGCAGATCAGCAAACGACGATAGGTCTATAGCGGGGCTTCTTGGGTGTGCGTAGCCCGGAAGTGCGGAATTGGTGGACAGGCGATCAGAGAAAGGCCAGGTCACTGTCCGCCCTTTTGGACATACGCGCGAACGAAGTCCTCAGCGTTCTCCTCGAGGACGTCGTCGATCTCGTCCAGCAGATCGTCGGTGTCCTCGGCTAGCTTTTCCCGGCGTTCTTGGCCCGCGGCGGTGCTGCCGGCGACATCGTCTTCGTCGTCGCCACCACCGCCACGCTTGGTCTGCTCCTGAGCCATCGCCGCCTCCTGCGTTGTCTGGGCCTAAGAATGGCATGTTCACCGATCAAGCCACACTGCCCGTTGGTCTTTCCTAGCCTACCGGTCGACCCCGACGTTCCCGGGGTTAACCGGCACCTAGCTGGTGAGTTGTTCGACCAGTTGGGCGGCGCTGTCCACCGAGTCCAGCAGCGCCCCGACGTGGGCTTTGCTGCCGCGCAGCGGCTCTAACGTCGGGATGCGGACCAGCGAATCACCACCCAGGTCGAAAATCACCGAGTCCCAGCTGGCCGCGGCGATGTCGGCGCCGAACCTGCGCAGGCACTCACCGCGGAAGTAGGCGCGGGTGTCCGTCGGCGGTTTGTCCACCGCTTCGAGCACCTGGTGCTCGGTCACCAAGCGCTTCATCGAGCCCCGCGCGACGAGCCGGTTGTAGAGCCCCTTGTCCAGCCGGACGTCGGAATATTGCAGGTCCACCAGGTGCAGCCGCGGCGCCGACCAACTCAGGTTTTCGCGCTGCCGGAACCCTTCGAGCAGGCGCAGTTTGGCCGGCCAGTCGAGTATTTCGGCGCATTCCATCGGGTCGCGCTCGAGTTGGTCGAGCACGTGCGCCCACGTTTCGACGACGTCGGAGGCGCGCGGATCGGGATCGCGGCTGTCGACCAGCTTGGCCACCCGGTCGAGGTAAACCCGTTGCAGCGCAAGGCCGGTCAGCTCGCGGCCGTCGGCCAGCGCCACAACGGCGCGCAGCGACGGGTCGCGGCTGATCGCGTGGACCGCATGCACCGGCCGCGCCAGCGCCAGATCGCTCAGGTCGATGCCGTGCGCCGGGCCTTCCTCGATCAGGTCCAGCACCAGCGCCGTGGTGCCCAGCTTCAGGTAGGTCGACGTCTCGGCGAGGTTCGCGTCGCCGATGATGACGTGCAGCCGCCGGTACCGATCGGCGTCGGCGTGCGGCTCGTCCCGGGTGTTGATGATGCCGCGCTTGAGCGTGGTTTCCAGGCCGACCTCGACCTCGATGTAGTCCGAGCGCTGGGACAGCTGGAACCCGGGCTCGTCACCGGAGGGGCCGATGCCGACCCGGCCCGAGCCGGTAACCACCTGCCGGGAGACCAGAAACGGGGTCAGCCCGGCGATGATGGCCGAAAACGGCGTCTGCCGCGACATCAGATAGTTCTCGTGCGACCCGTAGGACGCGCCCTTGCCATCGACGTTGTTCTTGTAAAGCTGCAGTTTGGCGGCCCCGGGGACGCTGGCGACGTGGCGGGCGGCGGCCTCCATCACGCGCTCGCCGGCCTTGTCCCAGATCACCGCGTCCAGCGGGTCGGTGCACTCGGGGGCGGAGTACTCGGGGTGCGCGTGGTCGACGTAGAGCCGGGCGCCGTTGGTCAGGATCATGTTGGCCGCGCCGACCTCGTCGGCGTCGACGACCGGGGGTGGGCCGGCCGAACGGCTCAGATCGAAACCGCGGGCATCCCGCAACGGCGATTCCACCTCGTAGTCCCAGCGGGTGCGCTTGGCGCGCTGAATGCCCGCCGCGGCCGCATAAGCCAAAACCGCCTGCGTCGACGTGAGGATCGGATTGGCTGTCGGGTCCGATGGCGATGAAATGCCGTATTCGACCTCCGTCCCGATAATCCGTTGCATGACCTAAGCGTAGGCCGGGCGACGAAGTGGCCCGCGCGGCGGGGCGCGCGGCGGCCGGCCGATCCAATCCGGCCGGCCGACGTCCCGACCCCACCGACGTCCGCAAACTGCCGGTCCGGCAACCCTTTCGATTAGGCCACCGCGAGTGACCGCCGGCCGTAGGGTGACCCGGCATGGAGCTTCTTCGCGGCCGCGCTCCGGGCCGCCGAGCCGAGCCGGGCGCTGCGGCCGAAAGCTGGTTTTTACAGCGCGGTTTGCCGTTCGTCCTCACTCGGCGCGCACGGTGGCGGCGGCTCTGGGCACGCTCGTCACCCATGCTTGCGGCGTACGCGGCGCTGCAAGCATGCATCCTGGGGCTCTATCTGATCACCGGCGGCCACGACGTCGAGATCCGCGGTGAACCGACGACCTCGGAGTTGGCCATCCTGGTTCTCCTCGCGCTGGCCCTGCCGCTGATGGCCGTCGTCGGCTGGTTGGTCGCCAGGTCGCGACACCGCAAGACGCGCACCGCGATAGCGGCGTTGTCCATCCTGGCTGTGGCAAGCGTCGGGGTCATCGTGGGCGACGTCGTGCAGGAGGCCGTCGTCGTAGCCGCCGTGCTGATCCTGACCGGCAGCGGGATCGGGTCGGTCCTGGGCTGGGCGGTGCGCATGATGCTGTCGCACCTTGCGACGGTGGGCGCCTTGGCCGTTCGGGCCTTGCCGGTGGTGCTGCTGACCGCGCTGGTGTTCTTCAACACCTACGTCTGGCTGATGGCCGCGACCATCAGCGGCAATCGGCTGGCGCTGGCCATGGCGTTCCTGGTCTCTATCGCGGCGGCGTTCGTCACCTCGGCCACCCGGGAGCGCGTCAGGCCGATGGTGCAATCGGCGACGGTGCCGCCCGACGAACCCGAAAAGCTCGCGGGCACACCGTTTGCCACGATGCCTGACGGCTCCGATTGGGCGCCGCTGAAGAAGTCGGAGCGCCTCAATGTGGTGTTTGTCCTGGCCGTCTCCCAGCTGGCACAGATCATGGTGGTGGCGGTGGTGACCACCGCGATCTATCTGATCCTGGGGCTCATCGTGCTCAGCCCCGAACTGCTCAACGAGTGGACCCACACCTACAAGAGCAGCGCGACGGTGCTCGGGTTCACGCTGCCCGTGCCCGACTCGCTGATCCACATGACGCTGTTCCTGGGCGCGTTGACCTTCATGTACATCAGCGCCCGAGCGGCCGGCGACGCGGAATACCGCTCCGAGTTCCTCGACCCGCTGATTGACGACCTGCAGACCACTTTGGTGGCGCGCAACCGCTATCAAGGCGCCGCCGGGCTCGCCGTCCGTCGTGTTGACGGCACCGGTACCAGTGATTAATTTCACCGGAGTGTCCGCCCCCGAATCCGGCCGCGCCGTCGGTAAGCACGCACTCGACCTGTCCGGGAAGCGCTACGGCGAGGTACTCCTGGTGACGCCGGGCGAGGCGGGCCCGCAGGCAACGGTGTACAACAGCTTCCCGCTGAACGACTGCCCGCAGGAGCTTTGGTCGGCGCTGGACGCGCACGCCATCGCCACCGAACACGGCGCGGCCGCAGCCCTGCTCAACGGTCCCCGCTACTGGCTGATGAACGCCATCGAAAAGCAAGACCGGGGACCGCAGATCACGAAGTCCTTTGGCGGGATCAAGATGATCCAGCAGGCCACCGTCCTGCTGTCGTCGATGAACCCGGCGCCCTACGTTCCCAACACGGTCAATCGGCACACGGTGTTCGTCTTCAACGCCGGCCAGCAGGTGTTCGAACTCATCGACCCGCAGAGCCAGCACTGGGTCATGCAGACCTGGAGCCAGGTCGCCGACGCCACGTTGTCGCGGGCCGACCTACCGGGCCTTGCCGACCGGCTCGACCTGCCGGCCGGGTGGTCCTATCAACCGCGCGTGCTCACCGACGAGCTGCGGGTGGACACCACGCACCGACCCGCACAGGTACTGCAGGACAACCTGACCAACAGCTACTCACTGGTGACCGACTGAGCTCGAGACCCACCACACCGAGACTTAAACCACGGCGCCGTTTTGCGGGC
>NZ_JCALDN010000022.1:0-74834 GCF_059812885.1 Mycobacterium sp. NGS33
GACCCGCACAACATCGTCACGAAACTCCTTGGGATACGGCCGTGCCATGGTGACATCCTTCCAGCCTGCCCACGCCGGGCAAGCCATCTCAGTTGTCACCTACTCGTGCAGCAGACCCGATCGTTCGCCTCAGTCTCCGCTTCTAGATGCCCCAGTTAGCCCGCGATGCGAGAGCGCCGGTTGCTAAACCGGTACCACCACCGATGAGGGCCACTACGATTTCGGGTGCCGTGCGCCAAGTCTCTCAACGGCGCATGGCACAACTCTTGGGCCTGACTAGACGCACGTCGCCACGAATACTGGACCAGGCAAGCGATTCGCTGTTGCATAGTTACTGCATGATGCCTGTGTAGCTAGGCTAGATATACGCTCTGAACTGCATCGAACGTGGTGCGCGATACTGGGATTGAACCAGTGACCTCTTCCGTGTCAGGGAAGCGCTCTCCCGCTGAGCTAATCGCGCCGGGAAACCAAAACTTGGAGGTGGAGACGGGAATCGAACCCGTGTGCACGGCTTTGCAGGCCGTTGCCTCACCACTCGGCCACTCCACCGTTGGGGTCCACGCCACTTGCACCTTCGAGCGGATGACGGGATTCGAACCCGCGACCCTCACCTTGGCAAGGTGATGCGCTACCAACTGCGCTACATCCGCGCGCCTCGGACAACATCGTCGCCCGGTGCGAAGCACGACGATAGTCCACGTGAGCGGGCACATACAAATTTCTTGGTACGAGCCGTGTCTAGGCTATCGCGCCGACCTGTCCCACGATGCGGGCGGTAGTGTCGGGGCCGACGCGTGCTAGTCTTCGACGTCGTTCGCCGTCTCGGCGCCGGTCCCGTGGCTCAGTGGGAGAGCGTCCGCTTCACACGCGGAAGGTCGCTGGTTCGATCCCAGCCGGGACCACAAATCAACGCAGGTCACCTCCACTTGACCGCGATCACCCCACCTTTGAGACATCCCGCGCAGCCGACTTCTCGCCCTGCGGCCCAGTGGTCCCTGCCGTACCCTCAATTGCACGTCGCGGCGGAAATTCGGACGCCAGGCGCGGAGGGAACCATGTTGACTCTCGTCTCCCGCATCCTTCTTCCGGCGCTGGTCACCGGGCTCATCGCGGCGCTGCTTGCCGCCGGCGACGCCTCGCCCGTCACGCCGGTCGCGTGCAACAAGATCACCGCCAAGTGGTCATCGGTATGGATCTTCATGCCGGACTGCCCACCGTCGGCCGCTCCGTCGCCCGCCCCGTCCCCGCCGGCCCAGGCGCCGAGCCCCACGGCGCCGGAACCGCCCGGATAGGCATGCCCGCTATTGCCTGATCGCGCCCGCTGCGCCACCATGAACTGCGTGAGTAAGGTAACCCTAACTACCGAGCTGCCGATCCCGGTCGAGACGGCGTCGGTCCTGGCGCGCAAGCCCGAGCTGATGCGGCATGTGCTGAGCCCGGTGCTGCGGATCTACCGGCTCGACGTCCCGGAGCGCATCGAGGTGGGCACCCAGGGATCGGCGCGGTTCTGGTGGTTCGGCGTGATCCCGGCCTGGACGCATCACCTCACCATCAAGCGACTCGAGCCGACCGAGATCTACACCAACGAGCACGGCGGCCCCGTGCGCACCTGGAATCACCGCCTGACGTTCGAGCCCATCGACGAGCACAGCTGTCGCTACACCGACGAGATCGAAACCGACGACGGCCTGCACGGGCTGCTGACCCGCGCCTTCGTCCGGGTGATGTTTCGCCACCGCCACCGGCGCTGGCGCAAGCTCGCGCGCATCCTGCACTGACGGCGAAGGACGGTGAATCATGGTCGGAAACCTTGAGGGCGTCGGCATGCTGAAACTCGAATGCCCACAACGCCATCCGGTCGGCAGAATCCTCAAAGACGCCCCACATCAATCCGTGCAGTTCGACCCGGGGGCTCAGGTCGGCCCCCGCCGGTTCTGGCCGGACGAAGACGAACAACCAAACTTCAAGGCGCTCTGCAGGTTCTGCGACAAGCCGGTGGGCGACGCCACGTCGACCCTGCAGACCAAACTCGCCTCGGTGATCGCCGACGCATCCGCGACGGCGGAGACCGTGACGCTGCCCTACGTATAGGCGCCCGGGTCGCCAAAATACTGTAAGAGCTACAGTAGCGACGCCGACCCGAGAGGAGTCCCGTGGCGCAGACACCGCAGAGCACCCCCCGCCCACCCGACGGCGACTGGCTGGGCACGCCGTACCTGCGCTTCGAGCGCCAGGGACCGATCGCCGTGTGCACCATCGACCGGCCCGACGCGCGCAACGCCCTGAGCCCGGCGATGTACTTCGGAATCCGTTATGCCGTCGGACGTCTCAACGAGGACCCGGATCTGGCCGGGCTGGTGCTCACCGGAACCGGCGACGTCTTCGCCCCCGGCGGCGACATGGGCGGCGGGGGAGGCGAGGACAACTGGATCACCTTCGGTTCGGCCCTGGGCATGGACGTGACGCCGTTCGACGCCGTGCGCACCTCGGCCAAGCCCATCGTCTCCGCGGTCAACGGGCTGTGCCAGGGCGGCGGCTTCCAGATCGCGCTGTGCAGCGACCTGTCGGTGGTCAGCGACCGGGCGACCTTCCGGGTGCCCGAGCTGTTCCGCGGCTACGCCGACACCTACTACAGCCAGATGCTCACCCGCGTCATCGGCCCGGTGCGCACCCGCGACCTGATGTTCACCGGGCGGGTGCTCACCGCGGTGGAAGCCCTCGACTGGGGCCTGGTCACCAGGGTGGAGCCGCACGAGGGCCTGCTGGACGCGGCGAAAGACCTTCTGGCGCAATGCTGTCGAACCGCGCCGCGCGCCCGCGGCGTCATCAAGTCCAGCATCGACAGCTACCTGGGCCTCTATGACCGCATCGGTATGACCGCCAGCCTGTCCGACGCCGAGGCCATCGAAGGCTTCCGCTCGTTCAAGGAGCGCCGCTCGCCCGACTGGGTGCATCCGGACCTGCGCGTCGAGGGACGCCTATAGGTCGACCCACTCGCCGTGCGGGGCGACCCTCAGCACGTCGCTGATGCCGGCCTGGTCGAACGCCGCGACGAATTCGTCGACGCCCTCGCTGAAATGGGCCCAGCCGTCCACGTGGGCCGGGATCACCGCCCTGGCGCCGAGCAACTCGGCCGCCGCGGCCGCGCGCGCCGCGGTCAGCGTCAGCGGCCGGCCACGCTCCTTGGTGGGCACACTCGCCGCCCCGGCGAACAGCACGGCGATGTCCACTTGGCCGACACGGTCGGCGACGTCTTTGACCGCGGCCATCGAGGCGTTGTCGCCGCTGAGGTACACCGTCGGCAGCCCCGGGCCGGACAGCACGAAACCCGTCACCTCGCAGTTGACGTGACCGCGGTCGTCGCGCTGCCCATCGGCCGGACCGTGCACCGCCGGAACCGCTTGCACGGTAAGCGATCCCGATCCGCCCTGCAGTTCGTAAGACTGCCAGGGCACCAGCCCGACCGCCGGCGGACCCAATCGGCCCGCCGCGCCGGGGTGGGTGAGCAGCAGCGGTGCGGCCAGCGCCATGCGGCGGCCCTCGTCGTCGAAGTTGTCGGGGTGCTGGTCGTGGCTCACCAGCACCGCATCCATCGGCCCCAGGGCCTCGGCGCCGACCGCGGGACCGGTGAGCTTGGTCAGGTAGGCGTGCACGCCCGGGGGATCGAACGTCGGGTCCATGACGATCCTGCGACCCGCGATGTCGACGACGGTGGTGGGGCCGCCCAGCACGCTGATCGCGCAGTCGCGGCGCGCCGCGTCTACCGCAGTGCTCATATGCCCCGCGCCCGGTCACGCCAAAAGGGTTCCCGCAGCTGAGTTTTCAGGATCTTTCCGCTCGCGTTGCGGGGGAGTTCGGGCACGACGTCGACGGTGCGCGGACATTTGAAGCCGGCCAGATGCGCTCGGCAGAATTCGATGATGCCGGCGGGATCGACCTCGCCGTCGGCCACCACGATCGCCTTGACCGCTTCGCCCCAGAAGTCGTCGGGCACCCCGATCACCGCGGCGTCCTGCACCGCGGGATGCTCGATGAGCACGCTTTCCACCTCCGGGCCGTACACGTTCTCGCCGCCGGTGATGATCATGTCCTTGATCCGGTCCTCGATGTAGACGTAACCGTCGGCGTCCAGGCGGCCGATGTCGCCGGTGCGCACCCAATCGTCGGCGGTGATGGTCTCGGCGGTCGCGTCCGGCCGGTTGAGGTAGCCCGTCATGTTCTGGTTGCTGCGCACCCACACCTCACCGGACTCGCCGGCCGCCAACGGGTTACCGGTCTCGGGGTCGACGATGCGAATCTCGCAGCCCAGCACCGCCTTTCCGGCCGCCAGCTGCAGCTCGGGCCGCGCCGCATCGCGGTGATCGTCGTCGGACAGCGCGGTGACCGCACCACACAATTCCGTCTGCCCGTACACCTGCACGAATTTCGTGTCGGGCCAGGTCGACAGCGCGCGATGCAGCAGCGGCAGCGGCATCGGCGCGGCGCCGTACACGATGTAGCGCAGGCCGGCGATGGCCGCGGCCGCCGCCTCACCCGCATCCAGGAACCGGGCGATCACCGGCGGGACGAAGAACGCGTGCGTGGCACCGGCGCGCACCGCGCCGATCAGCGTTGCCGCGTCGGGCTCACGGGTCATGAATGTGGGTGCACCCGAACGGATTCCGAACAGCGCGTAGCCGATGCCGCCGACATGGAACAGCGGCATGGCCACCAGGTTGGCGTCGCCCTCGTCGAAGGGAAACGCCGGAGCCAGGTTGGACGCGTGATTGACCAGCGCGCGCTGGCTGAGCAGCACGCCCTTGGGGCGCCCGGTGGTGCCGGAGCTGTAGATCACCAACGCGGTCTCGTTGTCGTCGACGCCCGCGTCGGGCCGCGTCGGCGCCGCCGCGGCGAGCAACGATTCGTATTCGTCACCGACCTCGATGATGCGTTCCACACCCGGAACCCGCGCGGCGGCGGCCTCGGCCGACGCCCGCAGCTCGGCGCCGACGAGCAGCACACGGGCGCCGCTGTCGGCCAGGACGTGGACGAGTTCGTCGCCGATCACCCGCCAGTTCACGACGGTGGTGACGACGCCGATCGAGGCGCCGGCGATGAGCACCTCGAGACAGCCGGGGTGGTTCTTGTCCAGGAACGCCACGCACTGGCCCCGCTCGAGCCCGGCGGCGCGCAGCGCCCCGGCCGCGCGACGGATCCGCGAGCTCCATTCGGCCCACGACCACTGGCGTTCGCCGTAGCGGATGGCGATCGCGTCCGGCCGCTGCTGCGCGTGTCGTTCGACGATGCCGGCGAGCGTCTCCGCCGTGCTGGTCGCCGTGTCGGCTGGTGGCATGAACCCCTCCGCGTTCGATTCGTACCAGTTTGTACTACGCGGTCGGTTGCGCGCGCGACGCCGACCCTCGCCCGCGCGGGGCGCTAGCGCCTCATTGCAGGGAGGCGATCATCATTCCGCCCTCGCCGGCGGCCTGGCTGGTCGCACTGCTGTCCTGCCGGAAGTCGACGAACGCCGATCGGCCGGTCGAGGGGTTCAGCAGCTCGGTGAAGGTGCCGATCACCGGAATGGTGCCCTGCGGGTGCACGACGGTCGCGGTGTAGTCGATGGAGGCCTCCTGTTGGAAGGTGGGGCCGGGCAGCGCCCTGGTCTCGGGCGCGGTCAGGCGGTTCACGTCGGTCAGGATGGCCGAGGCGCCGCCGGTGAATTGGTCGACGTCGGCCTGCAGCAGCCCGGCGGCGTCTGTGCCGCCCGCGGGTTTGACCGTCATCCGCAGCTGCGCGCTGGTGTCGGCGTTGTTCAGCGCCACCCAGTTCGGGCCGCGGTGTCCGACGGTCCAGCCCGGCGCGGGGGTGACCGAGACGCCCTGCGCGATGGCGACGGCGTCGTCGGACATCAGTGCCACCGCGGCGGTCGGCTCGGCCCGGTTGGCGGTGGCGGCCAGCACGACGACGGCGGCTGCGCCGATCGCCCCGACTCGCCATCCGGTCCGACGAAACAGGGCCTGCGGCTGCGGTGTTGACATCGTTGCTCCTAACGTCGTCGGGCGCTGCGGAATTCGCCCGTGGGCTTATCGTGCCCCGGTCGTGACGGCCATGTCCAAGACGGGTTTGCTATGGCTCGATACAGCTGGCCTATCGAACCGGTGCATGCGTTGCTAAAGCCAACGGCGCGAACGTGTGTCACCATGACTGGGCCGACCCGCCCGACCCGTGAAGGATGCGACATGGTGAACCCCGAGCGCGCCCGTTCCCGCACCTTCGTCGTCACCGGCGCCGCGTCCGGCATCGGGTTGGCCACCGCGCGGCGGTTGTTGGCCGAGGGCGGCACGGTGATCGGCGCCGACCTGGCCGCCCCGCCCGACGACCTGGGCGCGAGCTTCACCTTCGTGCCCGCCGACGTGACCGACGAAGCCGCGATCGCCGCGGTGCTGGCCGCCGTGCCGGGCCGCCTGGACGGCCTCTTCCACGCCGCCGGCGTCGCCGGGGGAGGCCCGGTGCACCTGCTCGACCGCGCCGAATGGGACCGGGTGATCGGGATCAACCTCACCGGCACCTTCCTGGTGGCCAAGGCGGCCCTGGCCAAGATGATCGACCAACCCCGCGCCGACGGCGAACGCGGCTCCATCGTGACGGTCGCCAGCGTCGAAGGCCTGGAGGGCACCGCCGGGGGCAGCTCGTACAACGCGGCCAAGGGCGGCGTCGTGCTGCTCACCAAGAACATCGCACTCGACTACGGGCCGAGCGGCATCCGGGCCAACGTCATCTGCCCCGGCTTCATCGAAACACCCATGGCGCACAGCGTGTTCAGCATCCCGGGGATGGAGGGGCCGCTGGCCTCCATCACCAAGGAGCACGCCCTGCAGCGCCTGGGACAGCCCGACGAGATCGCCGCCATGGCCGCCTTCCTGCTGTCGCCCGACGCCTCGTTCGTCAGCGGCCAGGCGCTTGCCGTCGACGGCGGCTACACCGCCGGTCGCGATCACGGTGTCGTCGAACTCTTCGGCTTTCCCGACTGATCCAACTAAGATTCGTCCATGAGCGGTGCACTTACTCCTGACCAGGCGATCGAGGCCATCCGGGGCGCCGGCGGAGCCCAGCCCGGTTGTCGCGCGCTGCACGCCAAGGGCACCCTGTACCGCGGCACGTTCACCGCGACCCCTGACGCGCTCATGCTCTCGCGCGCACGGCATCTCGACGGTTCGACGGTCCCGGCGCTGATCCGCTTCTCCAACGGGTCGGGCAACCCCCAGCAGCGCGACGGCGCGCCCGGGGTGCGCGGGATGGCGGTCAAGTTCACCCTGCCCGACGGCTCCACCACCGACGTCTCGACGCAGACCGCCCGGCTGTTCGTCTCCAGCACGCCCGACGGATTCATCGATCTGCTCAAGGCGATGCGGCCCGGCCTCACCACGCCGCTGCGCATGGCCACACACCTGCTCACCCATCCGCGGCTGCTGGGCGCCTTGCCCCTGTTGCGTGAGGCCAACCGGGTGCCGGCCAGCTACGCCACCACCGAATACCACGGCCTGCACGCCTTCCGCTGGATCGCCGCGGACGGCAGCGCGAGATTCGTTCGCTACCACCTGGTTCCGACCGTGTCCGAGGAGTACCTGTCGGGGGCGGACGCCCACGGCAAGGATCCGGACTTCCTCACCGACGAGCTGCAGGCGCGGCTGGACGACGGGCCGGTGCGGTTCGATTTCCGGGTGCAGATCGCCGGGCCCACCGACTCGACCGTCGACCCGTCGGCGGCCTGGCAGAGCACCCAGATCGTCACCGTCGGCACCCTGTCGATCACCGGCCTGGACACCGAGCGCGAGCACGGCGGTGACATCGTGGTGTTCGACCCGATGCGGGTGACCGACGGCATCGAACCCTCCGACGATCCGGTGCTGCACTTTCGGTCCCTGGCGTATTCGGCCTCGGTCAAGCTGCGTACCGGCGTCGAACGCGGCGCCGAAGCCCCGCCCGCCTGACCGGCATCGCCCGGCCCCACGGTCACCTCGCACCGAAATCGTCGGCACGCTAGGGTTTTTCTTCGGTGTCGCTATTTCAGATGTTCCTCATATGCCTGGCCGGGCTGGGTGCCGGTGCGATCAACGCCCTGGTCGGGTCCGGCACCCTGATCACCTTCCCGACGCTGGTCGCGCTCGGCTACCCGCCGGTGACGGCCACCATGTCCAACGCGACGGGTCTGGTCGCCGGCAGCGTCTCGGGCACCTGGGGCTATCGCGCCGAGCTGCGAGGTCAGTGGGACCGGCTGCGGTGGCAGCTCCCGGCCTCGCTGACCGGTGCGGCGCTGGGTGCGTACCTGCTGCTGCATCTGCCCGAGAAGGTGTTCGCCGACATCGTGCCGGTGCTGCTGGTGCTGGCGCTGGTGCTGGTGGTCATCGGGCCGCGGATCCAGGCGTGGACGGCCCGGCGGGCCGAGCAGGCGGGTCGATCGCCCGAACACGTCAGCCCCCGGCGGATGGCGACGCTGGTGTTCGGCACGTTCGCCGTCGGCGTCTACGGCGGCTATTTCACCGCCGCACAAGGGATCCTGCTGGTCGGCCTGATGGGCGCCCTGTTGCCGGAGTCGGTGCAGCGCACCAACGCGGCCAAGAACCTGCTGGCATTGATGGTGAATGTGGTTGCCGCCCTTGCCTATACGGCGGTCGCGTTCGATCGGATCAGCTGGCCGGCCGCCGGGCTGATCGCGGCGGGCTCACTGGTCGGGGGGCTGCTCGGCGCGCGGTACGGGCGGCGGCTGTCGGGCAACGCGCTGCGGGCGGTCATCGTGGCCGTGGGACTGATCGGACTCTACCGCCTGCTCGCGGTCACCTGACGAGAAGCCAGGCGCGACAGCGCGTTTGACCGTCCCGGCCGTCTCAACTCAGGGTCGCCGCGGCGGCCTCGGCGAGGACATCGGACACTTCACCGCGCTTGTGCCACGCCCGCAGCTGACGCATCGCGCCGTTGCCGTCGGTGACGACGCGGGCGAGTTCGTCGCGCACGCGGTCGTATTCGCCCAGTGACTCCAGCGCGGGGCGCACCCGTCGCACCAGCGCCCCCAGCTGCTCGGCCGCCGGCACCGCGCCGCGGCCGTGGATCAAATCGAGTGTGTGGCCGGACAATCCGTCGTGCGCGGCCTTCCAGTACGCCGCGCGCAGCGCACCCGGCGGCAGCCGCCGAGCGTCGTCGGGTGAGTCGAGCGCCGTCATCACCGCCGCCCTGATCAGGGTGGCGAGCAGCACGGTCTCGGCGACGGTGGCCGGCACATCGGCCACCCGGACCTCCACCGTGGGGAAATCCGCCGACGGGCGCACGTCCCAATAGATCATGTCCTTGTCCAGGATGACCCCGTTGTCGACCAGCATGCGCACGGTGTCGTCGTACTCCTCGGGCGAGGCGAAATAGGGCGGTGCCCCCGCGGCGGGCCAGCGCCGCCACAGCACGCTGCGCCAGCTCGCGTACCCGCTGTCGGCGCTGCGGTACACCCGCGAATTTGCCGACAGCGCAAGCAAAGTCGGCAGCCACGGCCGCAGCCAATTGCTGATGTGGATGGCCGCGCCGCGATCGGGCACCTGCACGTGCACGTGGCATCCGCAGATTCCCTGCTCGTGGGCGATCATGCCGAACTGTTCGCCGATCCGCTGGTAGCGCGGGGTGTCGGTCACCGGGAACTCGTGCGGCGTGGAAGGCGGCAGCCCGCAGGCGAGCAGCGCAACCCCGGCGGCCTCGGCGGCCTGCGCAGCGGTGCGCCGCAGCCGGGTCAGTTCCTCGCCGAGCTCGGCGCTGGTCGCGGCCACGGTCGATGTGGTTTCCACCTGGCAACTGCTGAGTTCGAGCTGCAGCTCGACGCCGCGCCGCTTCGCCTCGGCGGCCACGGCGGCGTTGCGCGGGGCGGGCTCGCCGGTTCGCGGGTCGATGAGGAGGAATTCCTCCTCGGCACCAACGGTGGGATGGTCGGCCATTGAGCCGCTGACGGCCCGGCCCCTAGCAGCGGTCGGCCGCGGACAGCGCGGAGTCGACGGTGGGGTAGATGGGCAGCACGGCGCCGAGCCCGCACGCGTCGACGATGCGGGCGACGAGCGGCTCGCAGCTGACCAGGCGCAGGTCGATGCCGCGCGCCTGGCAGCTTTTCGCCTCATCGGCGAGCACCGCGAAGGCGCAGCAGCCCATGAAGTCGAGCCCGGTGACGTCGACCACGAAGGGGCCGGGCGCGGTGACGCCGCTGGCCGCCTCGCGCACCAGGTGGCGCCAGGTGTCCTCGTTCCAGGCGTCGACCTCGCCCCCGGCGTAGATGACCACCGACGGGCCGCTGCGGTCCGCGGTCGCCCGCAGGGTGCTGTTGGGGTCGCCGAGTTCGTACACCAGCTTGGTGCTCAGCGTCAGATGAGTGGTCGGCATCGCCTCGACAATGACGGAATTCATGATGGACCCCCTAATCGACAGGCGTGGGAAACGCCCCGATGGATGCCCGTCCTAATGTCTGAAGACAGACTGTTCGTGGATGCGAATCTCTTTTCTATAACGAGACAGGGCGGTCTGTCTACCGGCAAGGGCCTAAGAGTACGGTAAGGCCTGGTATGACAACTCCCGATGTCGGAACTCCCGCCGCGTCGCCCCGCGAACGCGTTCTGACCGCGGCCTATGACCTGTTCAGCCGGCGTGGCATCCGCGCGGTGGGTACCGATGAGGTGATCGGGCGGGCCGGTGTCGCCAGGGCGACGCTGTACCGGCATTTCGCGACCAAGAATGACCTGGTGCTGGCGGTGCTGCAGCGTCGCGAGGAGCTCTGGACGCACGGTTTGATCGAGGAGCAGTCGCGGCTGCGCGGCAACACCCCCGAGGAACAGTTGCTGGCGATTTTCGACGTCATGCACGACTGGTTCCAGCTACGCGACCGATACGAGGGCTGCTCGTTCATCAACGTGCTGCTCGAGCTGGGGCCCGAGCATCCGATCGGACAGGCGTGCATCGCCCACATCGACCACGTCCGCGACATCGTGCGGCGCCGCGCCGAGGCGGCGGGTTTGGCCGACGTCGAGGACTTCGCCTCGTCATGGCACATCCTGATGAAGGGCGCCATCATTCTGGCCGCCGTCGGCGACCTCGACGCCGCGCTGCGGGCCCGCAGGATGGCCCGCACGTTGATCGACCAACACCGGCCGCCGCTGGTGGCCGACACCGGCGAGGCCGTCTAGTCAGACGCTGTCCGGCGCGGTGCTGCCGGCCTTGCGGTAGTGCTCGGCCTCCAGTTCGGCGATCATCCGGGATGTGCGTTCCCGCAACAGGATTGCGGCGGTCAGCCCGGCCACGACGGCGATCACCAGCCCGATCCAGGAGAACCGTTCCAGCCAGCGTTCGGCGGCGATTCCGGCGAAGTACACCAGTGCGGTCGTGCCGCCCGCCCAGCAGATCGCGCCCGAGACGTTGGCCGCCAGGAATCGGGGGTAGTGCATCTTCAGCGCCCCCGCCAGCGGCCCGGCCAAGATTCGCAGCAGGGCGATGAAGCGGCCCAGGAAGACGGCCCGAACACCCCAGCGGTTGAACAGCTTTTCGGCGAGCGCGATGTGCCCGGGACCGAAGTGTTTCGGGAACCGCCGCCCGAGCCGGTCGAACAGCGGCATGCCGAACCGGCGCCCGATCGCGTAGCCGATCGAATCGCCGATCACCGCGCCGATCACCGCGGCGACGCCGACCCCCAGCGGATTGACGGCCAGGTCGTGGTGCGAGGACATCAGCGCCGCGGTGACCAGCACGATCTCACCCGGTAGCGGAATGCCCAGGCTCTCGATCCCCACCACACCGCCGACCACCAAGTAGACCGCGAGCGGCGGAATCGAGTGCAGCAGGGGCTCGAGATTCATGGGTCAAGAATGCCTGACCGACCGCGGATCCGCGGCCTGAGGTGCGCGGTGGAACTCGCTGGGGACGCCCAGCCCGCCAGCCGCGGACGCTTGGGTTCGCGCCCGTCGTACGACGACAGGCCGCGCAGCCGCCGCCAGATCCACGGAAAGAAACTCTCCTGCGTCCAGCGCAGCTGCTCGTACGTGCCGGCCGCGAAGGAACGCCGGGCGGGATCGCGGCGGCCGAGCGCCCAATCATGGTTGCTGTCAGGCAAATTCAGGGCTTCGGCGGCCGCATCGGCGAACAGGATGTGCCCCTTGGTCGAGGCGTGCACCCGGTCGATGGCCCAGGTGTCCAGCTCACGCATCGACGGCGCGTTGTACAGGTCGACGAGCGCGAACCCGTAGCGGTGGGCGGCCGCGGTGATCGCCGCGTTGATGCGGGCAAGCCGCCCCGCCACCAGCCGCCCCAGCGGCAGGAACTGCGCGACGTTCGGGAAGGTCGTCGTCACCACCGTCGCCCCCGATCCGGCCAGCGCGGCGTAGACCCGTTGCAGGTCGGTCAGGGCGGGACCGAACGATCGCCCGGGCTGGATGACGTCGTTCATCCCGGCGCACACGGTGATCAGGTCGGGCCGCATCGCCAGTGCCTGCGGAAGCTGCTCGGTGAGCACGTGGTTGATCCGCTTACCGCGGATCGCCAGGTTGGCGTATTGCAGGCCGGGATACAGCGAATCGACCCGCACGGCGAGGCGGTCGGCGAATCCGAGCAGGCCGACGGTGTCGTCGCCGTCCCACAGGCCCTCGGTCTGGCTGTCACCGATGGCGACGTAACGGCGGTATCCAGCACGAATAGCCCCGCTCACGCAGCCGAGAATAACCCGAATCGGCGCCCATAACTGGTTACCGTGGACCCATGCCACACAAGCGTGAGCCGGACGCCCGGGCCGCCGGGGCGGCCCCCGTCGCCGATTCGCTTGCGCCGCAGTACCCGATCGAGTCGGTGGACAACGCGCTCAAGCTGTTGCTGCTGCTGGGCGAGCAACCCCAGATCCGGTTGAGCGAGGCGACCCGCTATCTGGGCGTGGCGTCGTCCACCGCGCATCGGTTGCTGGCGATGCTCGCCTACCGCGGGTTCGTCCGGCAAGACCCGGTGTCCAAGGCGTACCTGCCCGGCCCGTCGTTGACCGGGGTGGCGTTCGCAATCTTCGGCCGCATCGACATCGCCCGCTCCGCCGCACCCGTCATGCGCAGCCTGTCCGAACAGCTGCGCGAGACAGTGCATGTCGGAATGCTGGACGGCGCCAGCGTCCGATTCGTCGCCGCCGTCGAGGGGCCGGCCGCGGTGCGGGTGGCGTCGCGGCTCGGCCGCGCCATGCCGGCCCATTGCACGTCGACCGGCAAGGTGATGCTGGCCCAGTTGTCGCCATCGGAGCTGCGTGCGCTGCTGCCGGACGAGCAACTCGAGCGGATCACCTCGCATTCGATCGGCAGCCGCACCGAGTTGGAAGCCGAGCTCTCCGGCATCCGCGAGCGCGGCTATGCCACCAACTCCGAAGAGAGCGAGGAAGGCGTCGCCTCGGTCGCCGTGCCGATCCCCACCCGCGCGCCCGGCCTACGGCTCGCGCTCAACGCCGCGGCGCCACAAAACCGGCTGGACGCCTCCCGGTATGCCACGGTGGCCGCCGCACTTGCGGCTGCCGCCAAGGAGATTGGCGATCATCTCGGCTGCTGATCGCCCAGGCGCGCCAGTTCGTGCCGCCAGGCCGCCTCGGCGGTGAATGCCGACCCCAAGTCCGGCAGGTCGTCCCAGTCCGCGTCGTCGATGTCGCGCAGCGTGCCCCCGGCCGCGCGCACCCGCAACGACATCCGGGCCAGCGCGTCGAGGCTGATCGCCTGCAGCACCGCCTGCGCCACCGTGACGGCGGCGCTGGTGATTCCGTGCCCCCGGCAGATCACCACCGGGCGGCCGCGCATCGCCGCCACCATCTCCTTGCCCAGGCGCGAATTCCGGATCAGCACGGCGCGTTCGTAGACGGGCACGCCGCCGCGCGCCAGCCACGCGCCGGGAATGTCGTAGGCGCCGTAGATGGGCCGGATCGTGATGCCGGCCAGGTCGGCGGCGACCACGTCCGGCGGGTGCAGGTGCGCGACGGCCGCGTGCCCCGGATCGGCCAGCATCGTTTCGACGTGGATCGGCAATTCGTTGGGGACGCGATACCCGTCGAGTTCGCCTGGGGCACCGGCAGTTCCGTCGAACGTGACGAGCCGGATGTCGCTGAGGCGGGTGAACGCCACCCCGGCGTCGGTATCGCTTCGGCAGCGCACCAGCAGGCGCTCGTCATCGACCCGCAGGCTAAGGTGCCCGAGGATGCCGTCGACCAGCCCGCGGGCCGCCGCGACGCGGCAGCCCTGCGCCACCACGGCCCGCTGCCGATCCAGGTTCGTCATCGCAGTGCGCCCAGCCCGAATCCGCCGTCGGGCCGCACGGTTTCGCCGGTGATGCCGCGGGACCGGTCGGATGCCAGGAACACGTAACTCCACGCGTGGTCCTCGCCGGTGAGCGCGACGCGCAGGGGAGTGCGTGCGGCCATCTCGCTCGCCCGGTCGGGGCTGTCGTCCAGCCGGGTCGCGCCGAGCCCCAGGCTGGACAGGCCGCGCAGGTCGGTGTTCAGCGTGCCGCCGGGCGCCACCCCGTTGACTCGGATTTCCGGCGCAAGGTCGTGCGCCAACGCCGAAACCAGGCCCCGCACAGCGAATTTCGACGACACGTAGAGCACGCCGCCGCGTCCGGGATAGAACGACGACGCGGACTCGGTCAACACGATCGAGGACCCCGGGGCGGCCCGCAGCGCCGGGATCGCCGCCTTGACCGACTGCAGATGGCTGAGCACATTGGTGCGAAACATCTCGTCGAACGCATCGGAAAGCGCGTCGGCCTCGATGTCGCCCACGCCGCGGTAGAAGTCGAACACGCCGACGCAGTTGACCAGGGTGTCCAGCCCGCCGAAGGTATCCACCGCGGCGGCGACGGCCCGGTCGTTGGCCTCGTGGGTGGTGGCGTCGCCCTCGATCACCGGCACCTGCGGCAACTGCCGGCGCAGCGCGTCGCACTTGTCTGGATCACGTTCCAGCACGGCAACATTCGCGCCCTCGGCGCCGAAGGCCGCCACCACGGCCCGCCCGATCCCGGAACCGGCGCCCACGATCAGGGCGCGTTTGCCCTCCAGCCACGCGGTCACGGCTGCGGTTCGCCGTCGTCGGGCAGCAGTGGCGCATGGGCATTGCCGACCATGGCAGCCAGGGTACGGGGATTCTGCCAGGTCAGTGCCTCGATTTCAAGCGCGTCCAGGGTGATCCACTGGCCCGATCGGGGCGCGCTGATCAGTAGCCGCGACCCGTTGCGGGTCTCGACCCGGCGCACCACGACCTCGGTGAATTCGTTTGCGACGCTGATCGGTTCGCCGACCGCGCCGTCCAGTAGCCGCTGCAGCTCGTCGCTCATAGGAACACCGCCAGGTTCTGCATCCGTAGCACCGACTCGTCGGCGATGATCTTGCGCCGGGCCAGTTTCCAGCGATCGCCGCACCGGCGCAACACGTCCTCGCGCCCGCACGACAGCAGGGCGCCGTCGTTGACGTCGCCCCGGCTGCGGAATAGCAGCTCGGCCGATTCGACGACCAGGTGCGCGTCGTCGTCGCCGGCGAAGGTGCGCACGTTGGTGATGAAATGGCGCAGCCGCGACGGCGGGTCCTCGGCCCACACGTGCTCGGTGCCCATGCGCGCGACCCGCTGGCTCAGCGAGTATTTGTCCTCGTCGAAATGGTCCATGCCGGGTGAGGTGTCGAACCCGGCGCCGCGCGCGGTCGTGACGCGCACCGGCATGATGTAGCGGATGTCGTCGGTCAGGGTGTCCAGCCACGCCTCGTACCGCTGGGCGTCGAGCAGGTATGCCTCGTCCACCAGGAACTGATGCGCCTCGAGATGGCGAAGATCGTTGAATGGCAAGGGTTTTGTCATGCCGGCACCCGCTGCAGATAGTCGGCCCACATGTTCAGCAACGCCCGCTGATTGTGCTCGTTGTAGCCGACCTGCGCGCGACCGGGCCCGTGGAATGCGCTGGGCGCCAACGGGTCGATGACCGGGCGGTCGTCGGCGAGCAGGCCCATCCGGCTGTTCAGCAGCAGCCGCCGCGCCATGGAACCGCCCGCCGTGGTGGTCAGCGACACCCAGTTCTCCACGTCGTCCTGTTCGAACATGCCGGTCGACCCGAAGCACATCAGATACGCCTTGTACGAGTCCTGTTTGTACTGCGGGGGAGCGGCGGAGTCCACCGCGAACCACGAGCACACCTCGGTCTCGTTCGCGCTGACCGGCTGCCACAACCGGATCGAGATGAACGGCAGCACTTGATCTTCCCGGTCATGCACCTTGGGCCAGTTGTGCACGAAGCTGAGGTTCGGAAAGCAGGTGGCGGCCGAGATCATGAATCCGTCCTCGCCGACCACCCGTTGTTGTTGCGGTGTCCACACGTCCTTGATGCGGCCGATCATGTCGTCGGGGTAGCCGACGTAGCGCATCCGCTCCTCGAAGCCGCCCGGCGGGAGTTTGTAGGTGGTGCCGCCGCCGCGGTGGGCCCAATAGGTGGCGCCGTCCTTGCGCTTCTGCGCTTTCGGCTCGCGAAACAGCCCGATGTCCACGATGGACGCGTGGGTGTGCGGGGTGTGGTACATGTCGCCGGCGAAGTTCTCCGCGCCGATCTTCCAGTTGGCCTTGATGCGCCAGCGTTGCGGCCCGCGCACCTCGACGCCCCCGGCGCTTTGCTTGGTGTAGTAGTCCAGATAGAACTTGAAGTCGCCGAGGAACTCTTCCAGCGGTTCGGCATCTCGATCCAGGCTGATGAACAGCAGTCCGTTGTAGCTGGCGAAATTCGGTGCGGGCAAAAGGGTTTGCCCCTTGGCGAATCCCTCGTCGCCGCCGTAGGCCTCCCGGTGGAACGGCAACCCGGTGAGCCGGCCGTCGTTGCGGTAGGTCCAGCCGTGGTAGGGGCAGCGGAAGTTGGAGGCGTTGCCCATCTCCGCGCGGCAGACCTGCATTCCGCGGTGCAGGCACATATTGAACAGCGCCCGCACCGTGCCGTCGGAATCGCGGGTGATGACGAACGAGTCGTCGAGCACGCGACGCACCACGTAGTCCCCGTCCTGCGGGATCTCCGATTCGTGCCCCACGAACGTCCACGCCCGGCTGAACAGCCGCTGCTTCTCCAGCGCGAACAGCTCGGGGTCGTTGTAGATGTGCGCGGGGATCATCCCCCGGCGCACGTTCTCGAACACCTCGGCCACGTCGGCGCTCTGGTCGGCCATCCCACGTCTCTCTGTTCTACAGAAACACTCTCCGCTAAGTAGAGTCTCGCAGTCGAGGGCGCCGGTCAATCACCAGACGGCCGCGTCATCAGCGTTCTACAAGAATGCTTGGTGCCAATTCACAGGTTGCACACAACTACACGGCGCAACGCCGCGGCTACGGTGGTTCACGACAGCCACTCCGCGCCCGTGAGCGCGGCGTAAACAATGGGTAATCATCTGGTTTTGCGGTTATTAACCGTTGTTTTCCACGGATCTGAGGAAGGAACTGGTGCCATGGTGGGTCGGCCACGAGGGGGTCGATTGCAGCAGGTCGGATCGAAGGTTCTGGCCGCTATCGGGCGCCAGGAGTGGATCGACCGGCCGAGCTATCGGTTCGAGCACCTGCTCAGCTTCGCCTACAACGGGCTGGGCGGCGCCCGCAACACCGTCACCAACGCGCTCAACGGCGTCTGGCTGGGGCACCCGGTGCACCCGCCGCTGGCGTCGCTGACCAGCGGCGCCCTGGGGACGACGGTGGCGCTCGACGCGCTCAGCATCCTGCCCGGCCAGCCGGCGTCGGAGGTCGTCGACGCCTCCCGATTCGCCTCGCGCGCGCTGGGGGTGGGCATCCTGGCCAGCCTCGGCTCGGCCGTCACCGGTGTCACCGACTGGCAGCACACCCACGAGGAGGACCGCCGGGTCGGGGCGGTGCACGGCCTCGTGAACCTGGCCGCCACCGCGCTGTACATGCAGTCCTGGTGGGACCGGCGCAAGGGGCGCCACGGACGCGGCATCGTGCTCACCGCCCTGGGCTACGGCATCACCGTGGCCGGCAGCTACCTCGGTGGCGCGCTGGTCTTCGAGTCCGGGATCGGCATCGACCAGTCCGGTCCGCGGCTGCGCACCCCGACCTGGACGCCGGTGCTGCCGGCGAGTTCGTTGAACGGCAAACCGGTGCGCGTCGAGGTCGACGGAGTGGGCCTGGTGGTCTGCCAGACCAAGCCCGGTGAGGTGGCGGCGTACGGCGAATTCTGTCCGCACCTGGCAGCGCCGATGGCCGACGGCTGGCTGGACCGGGGCCGGTTGGTGTGCCCCTGGCACGGTTCATGGTTCGCGGCCGAGTCCGGCGAGGTGGTGCGCGGTCCGGCCGCGGCGCCGCTGCCGTGCTACGAGGCCCGGTTGGTCGACGGAGTGGTCGAAGTCCGCGGCGAGCAGCAGCCCGCTCCCGGCGGCGCGGTAGGAATCGCAAAAGGAGGAGCCAATTGAACGCCTACGACGTGTTGAAAGAACACCACATCGTGATCAAGGGCCTCGGCCGCAAGATCAGCGACGCACCGGTGAATTCCGAAGAGCGGCATGCCCTTTTCGATGACCTGCTGATCGAACTCGACATTCACTTCCGCATCGAGGACGACCTGTACTACCCGGCGCTCAAGGATGCCAGCAAGCTGATCGCGATCGCCCACGCCGAGCACCGCCAGGTGGTCGACCAGCTTTCGGTGCTGCTTAAGACCCCGCAGAGCGCGCCCGGCTACGAAGACGAGTGGAACTCGTTCAAGACCGTCCTGGAGGCGCACGCCGACGAAGAGGAACGCGACATGATCCCGGCTCCGCCGGAGGTGCAGATCACCGACGCGGAGCTCGAGGAGCTGGGCGACAAGATGGCCGCCAAGATCGAGCAATACCGCGGCTCGGCCCTGCACCGCCTGCGGACCAAGGGCCGCGCGGCATTGGTGCGCGCCCTCTAACGTCTGCCCCGACGACATCGCCCGCTTGCGGGATTCGGGGGGCCACCGAGAGTAGCCTCACGGCACATGGACGCCGAGCGTGTCGCTTCTCAGGCCGACATCACGGCGGAGATCGCCCGCATCGCAGCGCAATACCAGGGGGCCGCCGCGCAAGCGGGGTCACTCGGGCAGCCGCGCCTCGACTATCCGCCGTACCGCAGCACCGTGCTGCGCCACCCGAACCAACCCCTGGTCGTCGTCGATCCCGAGGGCGTCGAGCGCTGGGCACCCTGCTTCGGCCACCAGGACGTCGACCCCCTCGACGCCGACCTGACGGCCGGTCACGCCGACGAGCCGATCGGGGAGCGCGTCGTCGTCACCGGACGCGTCACCGACTCCACCGGCCGGGCGGTGGCGGGCCAGCTGGTCGAGATCTGGCAGGCCAACGCCGCCGGGCGCTACCGCCACCAGCGCGACCAGCACCCGGCGCCACTGGACCCGAACTTCACCGGCGCGGGCCGCTGCCTGACGGGGCCGGACGGCACCTACCGGTTCCTGACCATCAAGCCCGGCCCGTACCCATGGCGCAACCACCACAACGCCTGGCGGCCCGCGCACATCCATTTCTCCGTCTTCGGAACGGCTTTCACGCAGCGTCTGGTGACCCAGATGTACTTTCCCGGCGACCCGATGTTCGAGCTGGACCCGATATTCCAGTCGGTCCTCGATCCCGCCGCACGCCGACGACTGATCGCCCGCTACGACCACGAGCTCACCGTGCCCGAATACGCCACCGGGTACCGGTGGGACATCGTGCTGACCGGCGGTGCTCGCACCCCGACCGAGGACGATCATGACTGAATCGTCGTGCACCCCAGGGCAAACGGTCGGCCCCTTCCTCGACCTGGGACTGCCGTATCCGGGGGACAACCTGATGGTCGACGACGGCCACCCGCAGGCCATCCGGCTGTACGGCACCGTGTACGACGGCGCCGGCGTCGCCGTTCCCGACGCACTGGTGGAACTTTGGCAGCCCGATACCACGGGATGCGTTCCGCGCCAAGCCGGTTCGCTGCGCCGTCCACCCCAGTTCACCGGATGGGGGCGCTGCGCGACCGACGCCGCCGGAAGGTACTCGTTCACCACGCTGACGCCCGGCCCGCCGGCCCCCGGGCGACCGCCGTTCTTCGCGCTCACCGTGTTCGCGCGGGGATTGCTGGACCGGCTGTTCACCCGCGCCTATCTGCCCGGCGCCGACCCGGACGCCGATCCGCTGCTGGCCGCGGTCACCCCCGAGCGCCGGCGCACCTTGCTCAGCGTCGCCGAAAACCACGGCGGCGCTTACCGTTTCGACATCCACCTGCAGGGCCCGGCGGAGACCGTGTTCCTGGCGTACTCCGAAGGCGCGCGATGACCAACCTGTTGTGGCCCGGAGACCAGCGCGCCGGCGAGCACATGACCGACGAGGCCCTGCTGAAAGCGATGCTCGCGACGGAATCCGCGTGGCTGAGCGCCCTGGTGACCGCCGGCCTGGCTCCGGCCGCATGCGCGGCGACGGAACCGTCGAACCTGGTGACGCAGCACGATTGTGAGGCCATCGCGGTCGGCGCCGAGGACGGCGGCAACCCGGTCATACCCCTGGTGAAGCTGCTGCGAGAGCGGGCCGAACCCGCCGTCGCGCCCTGGATTCACCGCGGGCTCACCAGCCAGGACGTCCTGGACACCAGCCTGATGCTGGCCGTGCGCGCGGCCGCCGACGACCTGACGACCCAACTCATGCAACAGATTTCCACGCTGTCCGAACTCGTCACGCGGCATCGGGCCACGCCCATGGTGGCCCGCACCCTCACCCAGCACGCCGCACCCACCACCTTCGGCGCCAAGGCCGCCGGCTGGCTGAACGGGACCGTGGACGCGTGCGAGCGAGTGGCGTCGCTGACCACGCCGGTCCAGATCGGGGGCGCCGCAGGCACATTGGCCGCGACGACGGAGCTGGCGGCGTTGCTCACCGCTACGACCGACCCGGCCGGTGTCTCGCTGCGGCTGGTACACAGCACCGCGGCCGCATTGGGCCTGGCCGACCGCCCCGGGTGGCACACCGCCCGCGCACCCGTCACCGCCGCGGCCGACGCCTTCGTCGGCTGCACCGACTGCTGGGGCCGCATCGCCTCCGACGTCGTCACCCTGGCCCGCCCGGAGATCGCCGAACTCGGCGAGCCGACACCCGCCGGCCGCGGTGGCTCGTCGTCGATGCCGCACAAGCGAAACCCGGTGCTGTCCATCCTGATCCGCCGCGCCGCCATCGCGGCACCCCCGTTGGCCGCGACGTTGCACACCGCCGCGGCGCTGACCGACGACGAGCGGCCCGACGGGGCGTGGCACGCCGAATGGGACACCCTGCGTACGCTGGGCCGGCGCGCCCTGGTCGCGGCCTCCCAGAGTGGCGAGCTGCTCGCCGGGCTGACCGTGCACACGCAGCGCATGGCCGAAAACCTAGCCGCCGCAGATGTTTTGGGGGAGCAGCGGGCGATCGCCGACCTGGCGGGCAAGGAACCGTCCGCCACCTACTTCGGCGCCACCGACCGGCTGATCGACGAGAGCCTGAGCCGTGCGGCGAAGGCGCTCGCTCAGCGCTGATAGATGCTGGCCAGCCAGATGTGCAGCAGGGTGTCGATCACCCGGTCTTCGGGGATGGCCTGATCCTCGGCGGTGAACGCCGCGGCCATCATCCGCTCGCTCAACATGTTCAGCGCCACAGACAATTCCGCGGCCGGGATGGTGTCGGGGGCGGTGCCGCGGCCACGCTCGGCCTTGATCGCGATCGTGGTGTAGGCGATCCACTTGCTCATCAGCGCCGACCACAGCTGCCGCACCTCGGGGTTGGTCGCCTTGGCCGCCGCGCCCGCGACGGCGACCGCCCGGTGCGATCCGGAGACCTCGAAGAACGATTCGATGCGCGCCCGCCAAATCGCCTCGGGGTCACCGGATGACACCACGTCGAGCGCCCCCAGCGCCGCCTGCGCCTTGCCGTTCATCTGGTCGAGCAGCGAGAGCAGGACGGCGTTTTTGGACCGGAAATAGAAGTAGAAGGTGGGCCGCGAGATCCCGGCGCCTTTTGCTAGGTCGTCGACGGAAAAGTCGGCCAGCGGCCGTTCTTGCAGCAGCCGCTCGGCGGTGGCCAGTATCGCCTGCTCGCGGTCGTCACCGGCGTGGTGCGACGCGCGGCGGCCCCGCGAGGCCTGTAGATATTTCGTTTGTGTCGGGAGGTCGGACACGCCCGCTACTGTTGGGCACGTCGATATACGTCAACAAAACTGTCGATGAAAACCAGCAATAATGTCGATTAAGAACGGCGCTTTGCTGGACGACTTCTCAGTCGGCCACCGCGATCTCGATGGACAAGCATTCACTGAGCGCGTGCGCGGCCGCCCAGTCGCCACCGCACACCGCGCGCTCGAGCTCGTCGACCAACGGGCTGTTGGCACCCAGATCGGCCAGCCACGCCGCCACGGTCGTCGTGATCTGGTGCGCGGGTACCCGAGCGATGTGTCCCTTGTGGAGCCGATCGGTCAGCTGGTAGATCGTGGCCGAGGGTCTGCGCTGCGGCCAATGAACCATCCATTTCGGTGAATTCATCGTGCCCTCCCCGCTAGCCTCAACGACTCATCCGACCCCGGCGGCGTGTTCAGCTCTAGGGCACAATAGTACGTCTGTACCAATGCGTTGGTCGGTATTTTCGCCGCGCGAAATCGCGTTTTTTTGAGGTTTTTCGTCATCGGATCGCCTACCTGGGCCTACGGAGAAAACGGGCCGATCATTGTCGCGTCATCGTGGCGCGGCCACGGGCCATGATGCGCTCGAGAACGTTGTGGGACAGGTCGCCGTCGTTGGCGACCCGGGCGAGACCGCGCCGTCGCAGGAACACGTCCAGCCGTCGATCCGGTGACCAATCGGCATAGATCGCCCCGAGGTAATGCGACTGCAGGAAATCCGACGCCAGCGCATCGAGGTCGGACTCGGTCAACAACGGTGAGGTAACACCCATAGCCGGCAATCTCCTTTGTTCTCCCCGCAACTGCCGCAGCCAAGTTACGTCAGGGGGCGTCACTAAACCGTCACGTACAGATTGCGGAACGGGCCCAAAGTCCCCGGGGGTGCAAAGGCGAAGGTCGCAGCCGTGTTATGTCAGGCGGTGCTCGAGGGCGCCGGTTTGTGGGCGACGATCGCGACGGCGGCCAACCGCTCGCGGTGCTTGCGGAACGTGCGGCGCATGGTCAGGACGCGCTTGCGGGCGTCGCGATGCACGAGCACGTTGCGGGCGAATCGCAGCGCGCCGAGCAGACCTTCGTCGGACACCAGCCGGCGGGGATGCAGCAGCGCCATCGGCGCGGTCGCCACATGGTCGACCACCAGCCCGTGCTCGGCGAGCAGGTTCGACCACTCCGCGACCGTCAACGGCCGGGCGTTGACCTTGATCGCCCGGGCGAGTGCGTGGCGGATGTCGGTGCTGACGTCCTCGGGCACATCGTCGGGAGTGAGGGCGAGTTCGTGGATCGCGTAGCGGCCGCCCGGGCGCAACACCCGCGCCGCCTCCGCGACGATGGCCCGCTTGGCCGCGTCGCCCTGCATGCTCAGCATCGCCTCCCCGATCACGACATCGCCGCTGGCGTCGGGCAATCCGGTGTCGGCCGCGTCGGCGACCCGGACCGCGGCGTTCTGTGCACCGAGATCGCTGAGCACGCCGCGCACCACGTTGGCCGCGTCCGGGTCGCCCTCGGCGCCGACGTACGACCGCGGCCCCCGCGCCACGATCTCGGTGGCGGTGCGGCCCAGGCCGGGTGCCAGCTCGACGACGTCGGCCCCGCTCAGCCGCGCGTGGGCCAGCAGGGTGCGGGTCAGCTCGACGCCGCCGGGGCGCAGCACGCGTTTGCCGAGCCGGGCCAGCAGCCAGTGGCCGGCAACCGCGTCGTCGGCGCGCCCCGATGACGGTAGCGGGAGTTCGGCACCTGCTCGTTGTCCTGGCATCAGATCTCCTGCCGTGCAGAGCTTTCCAGGGGCTCCAACGCCAGCTCGAGGTGGCCGTGGAGCGCCGGGGGTGGGGCGTCGGTGAGTTTACCGATCCGGATCCGCCAGACGGTGGGTCCTGTGTCGAGGTACTCCCAGTCGTAGCCGCCCGGGTAGTCGGCCTCGAACTCGTCGTGCAGGTGCCTGGGGTCGTGGTTATTGACCAGCACGAAGGATTCGCCGACTTTCAGCGCGGCATACGTCGCGAAGATCGTCGGATGCTTGTCCGGCTTGCGCAGCTCGCGCACGTCAAGTTCGTTGGCGGCCATGGGTTCTCCGACCTCCGCTCTAGTTTTTACAAGTAGTGTTGTGTAAACTCTAGCGCATGACCTACGTGATCGGGAAGCCATGCATCGATGTGATGGACCGCGCCTGCGTCGACGAATGTCCGGTGGATTGCATTTACGAAGGCGGCCGGGCGCTCTACATTCATCCCGACGAATGCGTCGATTGCGGCGCGTGTGAACCGGTTTGTCCGGTGGAAGCGATTTACTACGAAGATGACCTGCCTGAGGACCTCAAACCGTACCTGGCCGACAATGAGGCGTTCTTCACCGAGACGCTGCCGGGTCGCGACGCGCCCCTGGGGTCGCCGGGCGGGGCGGGCAAGCTCGGTCCACTCGGTGTCGACACACCTCTGGTGGCGGGCCACCCCACAACTGCCGAGGCGTAACGGGCAAGAGGCGGGAGGGGCGCGTTGAAGGTGGAGAAGTCCCACGACTCGTCGGACCGGGAATCGGCCGGCCGGCGGCGGGCCGTCATCCGACTGTTGCGGGCCTCGCCGGATCCGATGAGCATCGCCGGAATCGCCGACGTGCTCGGCGTGCACCCCAACACCGTGCGCTTCCATCTCGACAGCCTGGTCGCAGACGGCCAGGCCGAACTCATCGAGTTGGGCCGCAAGGGACCGGGCAGGCCGCCGCTGATGTTCCGCGCGGTCCGGCGGATGGATCGCGGCGGCACGCGGCATTATCGGCTGCTGGCCGAGATCCTGGCGACGGCCTTTGCCGCCGAGGGCGATCCCGGACCCAAGGCCCTGGCCGCGGGCCGCGCGTGGGGGCAGAAGATAAATGCCGAACTGCACCCGTCGCGCGACGGCGCCGAGCAGGCCATCGCTCATCTGATGGATGTGCTCGACGAACTCGGCTTCGCGCCCGAACGCCGCGTGAGCAACGGACAGCAGCAGGTCGGGTTGCGGCACTGCCCGTTCCTGGAGTTGGCCGAAAACCGGTCGAGCGTCGTGTGCCCGGTGCATCTGGGCCTCATGCAGGGAGCCATGGAGACCTGGGGGGCGCCCGTCTCGGTGGACCGGCTCGACCCGTTCGTCGAGCCGGACCTGTGTCTGGCCCATTTGACGCTGCAAGGGGCCACCAAATGAGCACGGGCACAGCGATTGCCGTCGCGCTGACCTTTGTCTGGCTCGGCATGGTGCTGGCCATCTCGTTCCTGGAGGCCCCGCTGAAGTTCCGGGCGCCCAATGTGACGCTGCAGATCGGACTCGGCATCGGGCGGTTGGTCTTTCGCGCGCTCAACACCGTCGAGGTGGCTTTCGCGCTCGTCATCGGGGCCATCGTGGTGGCCGGTCCCACCCGGGCGGGCGTCACGGTGGCCGTGGCCGTCGCCGTTGCCGCGCTGGCCGTCCAGCTGGTCGCGGTGCGTCCCGCGCTGACCCGCCGTGCGGACAGGGTGCTCGCCGGGTCGGACGGGCCGCGCTCGCGGGCCCACTACTTCTACGTCGCGCTGGAGGCGGTCAAGGTGGTCGCCCTCGTGGTGGCGGGGATACTGCTACTGAGCGGCTGACTCCCAACCCGTTGAGGCCCCAGGCGGGGCCTTGCAACTTCGAAGGACCGACATGGATTCCATTTCGCTGACCGACCTCTCGGCCGAAAAGATCGCCGAGGCCAAGCAATCGCACAGCGGACGCGCCGCCCACACCATCCACGGCGGCCACACCCACGAGCTGCGCCAGACCGTGCTGGCCCTGCTGGCCGGTCACGACCTGTCCGAACACGACAGCCCGGGTGAGGCGACCCTGCAGGTGCTGCAGGGCCACGTGCGCCTGACGACCGGCGGGGACGCCTGGGACGGCAAGGCCGGTGAGTACGTCGCGATTCCCCCCGAACGGCACGCCCTGCACGCGGTCGAGGATTCGGTGGTCCTGCTGACCGTGCTCAAGACCATTCCGTCGGAGCACTAGCCGCCGATGTTGTCGACGCCCTGGTCAACGAGCTTTGGACTGCGGGTTCCCATCGTCAACGCCCCGATGGGCGGCGTCGCGGGCGGCCGCCTGGCCGCGGCGGTGACGGCGGCCGGCGGCCTCGGCATGGTCGGCATGGGCAGCGTCGCGACCAGAACGCTGCTGGCCGAGCAGCTCGCGCATGTCCAGGGCCGGTTCGGCATCGGGCTGGTCGACTGGGTGATGCGCAACGAGGCCGGCCTGCTCGAGGACGCGCTGGCCGCCCGGCCCGTGCTGTTGTCGGTCAGCTTCGGCACCGAATGGTCGTGGGTCGCCAAGGCGCACGACGCCGGAATCCCTACGGTCACACAGGTTTACGACAGCGACGGGGCGCGCCGGGCCGTCGATGCCGGCGTCGACATCCTGGTCGCGCGCGGCTCCGAGGGCGGCGGGCACGGCGAGGACAAGCTGGGCCTGCTGCCGCTGCTGGACGCGGTGTTGGACGCCGTCTCGGTGCCGGTGCTGGCCGGCGGCGGGGTCGCTTCGGGGCGCAGCCTGGCCGCGGTGCTGGCCGCCGGGGCCAGCGGTGCGTGGGTCGGCACCCGATTGTCGGCATGTCCGGAAGCGCTCACCGGCGACGCGGGCCGCCGGGCCCTGGTCACCGCCGGCGAAACAGACACCGCCGTCACCCGGGTCTTCGACGTGGCCAAGGGGCTGCCCTGGCCGGCGCGCTTCCCGTCGCGGGTGTTGGCCAACGATTTCGTCGAGCACTGGACGGGCCACGAGGAGGCGCTGGACGCCGGCGCCTGCGACGAGCTGGCCGCCGCGATCAGCGCCGGGGACACGCGGATCGCACCCGTGGATGCCGGCCAGGGCGTCGGGATGATCCGCGACGAGGCCTCGGTGGCCGACGTCGTCGACGAGATGTGTACGGGGGCCGAAGAATTGCTGGCCCGCTGGGGGTCTACCGGCCGGCGGGCGTGAGCACCACGCAACACCGGTCCCGCCCCGGGCAGAGCCGGGCGTCGGGGCCGTGCGGTGCGAGCGCATCGGCCAAGCCGCTGATCAGCGCGTGGTTCATGTTGCAGGCCAGCTCCGTCTGCTCCTGGGCCAGCGCGTGGAACGGGCAGTTGGCGAGCTCGACCTCGCTGTCGGAAAAGCGCGGCTCGTAGCCGTACCGGCTGAGCAATCCGACCGCGCGCCGCAGCGCGGCCTCGGCGTCGGCCGGCGGGCGCTTGCCGGCGCCGATCGACCGGCCGTACTCGCGGGCGACGCGGTCGAGGACGTCGGTGACCGGTTCCCCGGTGTCGGCCGACCGGGCGATGGCCGTCGCCATCAGGCGCCCGGCCAGCTCGTATTCGCGGTGCGGAAGGCTGACCGCGATGTCGCGGCGCGCGCGGCGATACAGCTTGGAGGTCCGTCCGGCGCCGGGCCCCGAGCGGCCGGTCAGGCGGGCGTAATCGGTTTCCAGCAGGCCCTCGGCGGTGAGCCGGTCCAGGTGGAACTTGGCCTGGTGGTGGGGGATCCCGACGGCGTCGGCCGCCTGGTCGCGGCCCACGAGCCCGGGTTGGGCGCACACGTACTGATACAGCCGCCGGCGCACCGGATCGGCGAGTGCGCCGATGCCGGCGGCGTCGCGCTGCAGGGCGTCCGCGTCGTCCATCCGACCGCCATTTCTAACAGACAAAATGCTTGACGCTACAGTCTACCCAATCTAACGTACGAAATATCATCTGTTAGAAACGGAGGCTGCCATGAGCACCAACCACGCCAGCGCCACCCCCGCCCTGGCCGATCAGCTGCGGGATCCGGCCTACTCGGCGTATTTCGCGCTGCGCGCCGTATTCACGGTCGCGCCCATCGTTTTCGGGCTGGACAAGTTCTTCAACCTGCTGACCCACCCGCATCACTGGAGCATGTACCTGGCCGGGTGGATCGATGATCTCGTGCCCGGCACGGCCGATCAGTGCATGTATCTGGTCGGGGTCATCGAGATCGTGGCCGGGGTGCTGGTCGCGGTGGCCCCGCGGATCGGCGCCTGGGTGGTCGCGGCGTGGCTGGCGGGCATCATCATCGACCTGGTTAGCGGGCCCGGCTTCTACGACGTCGCGCTGCGCGACTTCGGCCTGCTCGTCGGCGCCGTCGCGCTGGCCCGGCTGGCGCAGGGCGTGCACACGGGCGTCATCGGCCGCGGCACCGGGGCCGGAATCGGGGGCGGCGTCGCCACCCGATGACGGTCACACCGCCCGCAGGTAGCGCCTGGCGATGAGGCGCTGACCGACCTTCACCACCGGCCCGCCGGCCTTGCTCCACCAGGTCGCGGGCCGGGAGAAGGCCGTCACCTCGGCGTACACCGCCGAGGTGACGGGGTCGCGCCGCACCACGAAGCGTTCCTCGCCGGACTCCGGATGGCCCGGCAGGGTGCCGTAGCCGAAGCCGCGGATGTGGGGTTCGTCGACGACGTAGACGACGCGGCAGGGCGCGGGCAGAAAGCCCATTTTCACCACCACTACCGCGTCGACGACGGCGACCTCGGAGCTGGCCTGCACGCGCAGCCCGGATCCGCGCTGCATGCCCCAGCGCATGACGGCGGCGGCGGCCTGCTCGAAACGCTGTTGGCCCGTGCCGATTTGGCGCTCGGCGTGCTGATGGTCGTATCCGGCGGGCAGCTCGCCGCCCGCGGTCGCCCCCACTTCGGAGTAGGTCAGGGGGAGTTCCTCGAGCGCTCGTAGGTCCACGTGCCCAGCTTGCCACGCCGGGATGCGCGGTGACATTCGGCGCGTACGGTCTAAAGGTGTGACCGCAGAAAACTCGAAAACTGTTGCAGGGGCATCCGGAACCTTCACCTTCGGCGGCGATTTGACCGTCAACCGACTCGGCTTCGGCGCCATGCGCCTGACCGCCAAGGGCGTCTGGGGCCCGCCCGAAGACCGCGACGAATGCGTCCGGGTGCTGCGCCGGGCCGTCGAGCTGGGGGTGAACTTCATCGACACCGCCGACTCCTACGGCCCCTACTTTTCCGAGGAGATCATTCGCGAGGCGTTGCATCCCTACGACGGCCTGGTGATTGCGACCAAGGCGGGCCTGCTGCGCACCGGCCCGGACATCTGGATCCCGCTGGGCAATCCGAGTTACCTGCGCCAGGAGTGCGAGATGAGCCTGCGCCGGCTGGGCGTGGACACCATCGACCTGTTCCAGTTGCACCGCGTCGACGCGAACTTCCCGCTGGAAGACCAGGTGGGTGAGCTGCTCACGCTGAAGAACGAGGGCAAGATCCGCCACATCGGCCTGTCGGAGATCGACGTCGACCAGCTCAACGCGGCCCTGCGCGTCACCGAGATCGTGTCGGTGCAGAACATGTACAACCTGACGGCCCGCAGTGCCGAGCCGCTGCTGGAGGCGGCGACCAAGCAGGGCATCGGGTTCATCCCGTGGTTCCCGCTGGCCGCGGGACCGCTCGCGGCCGCCGACGGCCCGCTGCAGCGCATCGCCGCCGACCACGACGCGTCGCCGTCGCAGTTGGCCTTGGCGTGGCTGCTGAAACGCTCGCCCGTGATGGTGCCGATCCCGGGGACCTCCAAGGTCGCGCATGTGGAGGAGAACGTCGCCGCCGCCGAGATCGAGCTATCCGATGAGGAGTTCGAGACGCTGGCGGCCGCCGGGGCTCAGCAGCCGGCCTAACCGGCGCGCTTCGGCCCGCCCGCCGGGCAATACGGTGTGGTGGTGGCCGAACATCACCGACACCCCGGCGGCGGGTTCAATCCGCCCGAACCGACGACCAAGGGCGGGCCCGACTACGGCAGGTTCATCGACGCCGTGCGCTCGGTGCAGGACCGCGCCCGGGCCGCCGACGCCCCCGACGAGGTGATCACCGAGGCCGCTGACCTGCTGGAGAAGGCGTCGGCCCTGCTGGCGCCGTACGACGCCGACGAGTGGGCGTCCCCGTCGGGCCGGCGGATGGACCTGCCGATGCGCGGCAACATCCTGACCATCCCGATGTCGGCCCACAAGGGTGAGGACGGCCGCATCCACGGCCAGGCCCGCTTCGCCCGGTTCCATCTGGGCCGCAACGGGGCCGTGCACGGCGGCGCGCTGGGCATGCTGTTCGACTCGATCCTCGGGCTGTCGGCCTCGGTGCTCACCGGCAACCCGCGCCAGCGCACCGCCTACCTCAAGATCGACTACCGCCACATCGTCCCGATCGAAAAGGAACTGCAGTTCGACGCGGGCATCGACCGGGTGGACGGGCGCAAGATCTTCGTCTCGGGACGGCTGACCGACGGCGATCGGTTGCTGACCGAAGCCGACGCGCTGTTCGTGCGGCTCAAGCCTGGCCAGCCCTGAGCGGGGTCGGCCCCGATAGCATGGCAGCGATCGACTCCTCACACCACCAACCTTGGAGAACCAGCCTCATGAGCGCCCCCGCCCACGACGTCCCGCCAGCCCCGATCCGGGTGCCGGCCGGGACCACCGCGGCCGCCGCGGTCGGCGAGGCGGGACTGCCGAGGCGGGGCACACCCGACGCGATCGTGGTGGTGCGCGACGACTCGGGAAAGCTGCGCGACCTGAGCTGGGCGCCCGACGCCGACGCCGAGGTGGTCCCGGTGGCCGCCAACACCGACGAGGGCCGCAGCGTCATCCGGCATTCGGCCGCGCACGTGTTGGCCCAGGCCGTGCAGGAGCTGTTCCCGCAAGCCAAGCTGGGCATCGGCCCGCCGATCACCGACGGCTTCTACTACGACTTCGACGTGCCGGAGCCGTTCACGCCCGAAGACCTGGCCAAGCTGGAAAAGCGGATGCGTCAGATCGTCAAAGAGGGCCAGCTGTTCGAGCGGCGCGTGTATGAGTCCAAAGAGCAGGCGCGCGCCGAGCTGGCCAACGAGCCGTACAAGCTCGAACTCGTGGACGACAAATCCGGCGACCCCGACATCATGGAGGTCGGCGGCGACGAACTCACCGCCTACGACAACCTCAATCCCCGTACCCGGCAACGGGTTTGGGGTGACCTGTGCCGCGGTCCGCACATCCCGACGACCAAGCACATCCCGGCGTTCAAGCTGACCCGAAGCTCGGCGGCCTATTGGCGCGGCGACCAGAGCAACGCCAGCCTGCAACGCATCTACGGCACCGCCTGGGAGTCCCAGGAGGCGCTGGATGCCTACCTCGAGCTGATCGAAGAGGCCCAGCGCCGCGACCACCGCAAGCTGGGCAGCGAGCTCGACCTGTTCAGCTTCCCCGACGAAATCGGTTCCGGCCTGGCGGTTTTCCACCCCAAGGGCGGCATCATCCGTCGCGAGCTCGAGGAGTACTCGCGGCGCAAGCACATCGAGGCCGGCTACGAGTTCGTCAACACCCCGCACATCACCAAGGAGCAGCTCTACATCACGTCGGGCCACCTCGAGTGGTACGCCGACGGCATGTACCCGCCGATGCACCTGGACGCGGAGTTCAACGAGGACGGCACGGTGCGCAAGCCCGGGCAGGACTACTACCTCAAGCCGATGAACTGCCCGATGCACCACCTGATCTACCGGTCACGCGGTCGCTCCTATCGCGAGCTTCCGTTGCGGCTCTTCGAGTTCGGCAGCGTGTACCGCTACGAGAAGTCCGGCGTGGTGCACGGCCTGACCCGGGTGCGCGGCATGACGCAGGACGACGCCCACATCTACTGCACGCGCGAACAGATGCGCGACGAGCTGACCTCGCTGCTGCGCTTCGTGCTCGATTTGCTGGCCGACTACGGGCTCAACGACTTCTACCTGGAGCTGTCCACCAAGGACCCGGAGAAGTACTCGGGCTCCGACGAGATGTGGGACGAGGCCACCGAGGTGCTGCGGGAGGTCGCCGTGGCCTCCGGGTTGCATTTCGTCCCCGATCCCGGCGGTGCGGCGTTCTACGGCCCGAAGATCTCGGTGCAGGTCAAGGACGCGCTGGGCCGCAGCTGGCAGATGTCGACCATCCAGCTCGACTTCAACATGCCCGACCGGTTCGAGTTGGAATACACCGCGTCCGACGGGTCGCGGCAGCGGCCGGTGCTGATCCACCGGGCGCTGTTCGGCTCGATCGAGCGGTTCTTCGGCATCCTCACCGAGCACTACGCGGGGGCGTTCCCGGCGTGGCTGGCCCCGGTGCAGGCGGTGGGCATCCCGGTCGCCGACGAGCACGTGGAATACCTGCAAAGCGTTGCCGCGCAACTGAAGTCGCACGGCGTGCGGGTCGAGGTCGATACCAGCGACGACCGGATGGCCAAGAAGATCGTCCACCACACCAATCAGCGGGTGCCGTTCATGCTGCTGGCCGGTGACCGCGACGTGGCGGCCGGCGCCGTCAGCTTCCGTTTCGGTGACCGCACCCAGATCAACGGCGTGCCCCGCGACGGGGCGGTCGACGCGATCGTGAAGTGGATCGCCGATCGTGAGAATTCCGTGCCCACAGCCGACCTCGTGAAAGTGTCAAGTGGTGAGTGACTGTGAGTGATCGCCAGCCGGCCGAGCAGGGCGCCGACGACACCATCCTGGACCGGGGTGTCGGCGAGCAGGACCACCTGCAGCGGCTGTGGACGCCGTACCGGATGACCTATCTGGCCGAGGCGCCGATGAAGCGCGACCCCAAGAGCAAGAGCGAGCAGCCGTTCAGCGACATTCCCCACCTCACCGACGAAGACGGCCTGGTGGTCGCCCGCGGCGAACTCGTCTACGCCGTCCTCAACCTCTACCCCTATAACCCCGGACACCTGATGGTGGTGCCCTATCGGCGGGTGTCCGAACTCGAAGACCTGACCGATCCGGAAAGCGCGGAGCTGATGTCCTTCATTCAGAAGGCGATTCGCGTCATCAAGAACGTGTCGCGGCCGCACGGTTTCAACGTCGGCCTGAACCTGGGGACGTCGGCGGGCGGTTCGCTCGCCGAACACCTGCACGTGCACGTGGTGCCGCGCTGGGGTGGCGACGCGAATTTCATCACCATCATCGGTGGGTCCAAGGTGATCCCGCAATTGCTGCGCGAGACGCGTCAGCTGCTGGCCACGGAGTGGACGAAACAACCATGAGCTGCGCCGGCGACAATGCAGAGCGTAGCGATGCTGAGGAGCGGCGCCAATGAGTAAGGTGCCGTTCCTGTCGCGGGCGGCGTTCGCGCGGCTGACCACCCCGACCGCACGGGCGTGCCTGCGGCTGGGATTGACCCCCGACGTCGTGACCGTGCTGGGCACCGTCATCGCGGTGGCCGGTGCGCTGACGCTGTTCCCGATGGGCAAGCTGTTCATCGGAACGCTGGTGGTCTGGTTCTTCGTCCTCTTCGACATGCTCGACGGGGCGATGGCGCGGGAACGCGGCGGGGGCACCCGATTCGGCGCGGTGCTCGACGCCACCTGTGACCGGGTCAGCGACGGCGCGGTGTTCTGCGGGCTGCTGTGGTGGATCGTCTTCGGCCTGCACGACAAGCTGCTGGCGGTGGCGACGCTGATCTGCCTGGTCACCTCGCAGGTGATCTCCTACATCAAGGCGCGTGCGGAAGCCAGCGGGCTGCGCGGCGACGGCGGCCTGATCGAACGCCCGGAGCGGCTGATCATCGTGCTGGTCGGCGCGGGCGTGTCGGACTTCCCGTTCGTCGCCTGGCCGCCGGCGCTGCCCGTCGCGATGTGGGTGCTGGCGCTGGCCAGCCTGCTCACCTGCGCGCAGCGGCTGCACGCGGTGCGCACCTCACCGGGCGCGACCGACCGCCTGGTGGGATCGGACGGCCCGTGATCCCCACTCCACCGGGCATGAAAACGATTGGGGCACAACCCCGTCGGGTGCGCCAGCTGGCGAGCCGGATGGTGGGCCGCCCGACGGGCGACATGGCCGCCGACTGGGCCTACGCGTCGGGCTGGATGGCGGTGCGGGCGATGCCGGAGTTCGCCGCGCGCAACGTTTTTGACGCCGGGGCTCGCTACGCGGCGCGCGGCGGCGGCCCCGACCAGCTGCGCAAGAACCTGGCCCGCGTGCTGCGCGTGCCGCCCGAGGACGTGCCGGACTCGCTGATGCGGGCCTCGCTGGCCTCCTACGCCCGCTACTGGCGCGAGGCGTTCCGGCTGCCGGGGATGGACCTGGCCGTGCTGGGCCGCCAGCTGCACGACTCGGTCCAGGGGCGAGACCACATCGAGGCGGCGCTGGCCGCCGGTCGCGGCGCGGTGATCGCGTTGCCGCACAGCGGCAACTGGGACATGGCCGGGGTGTGGCTGGCCCAGACCCACGGCACCTTCACCACCGTCGCCGAGCGCCTCAAACCCGAGTCGCTGTACCGGCGGTTCATCGACTACCGCGAGCGCCTCGGATTCGAGGTGCTGCCGCTGTCCGGGGGCGAGCGGCCGCCCTTCGACGTGCTGTGCGACCGGCTGCGGGCCAACCGGGTGGTCTGCCTGATGGCCGAGCGCGACCTGACCCGCACCGGCGTGCAGGTGGACTTCTTCGGCGAGCCCACCCGGATGCCGGCGGGGCCGGCGAAGCTCGCGATCGCGACCGGGGCGGACCTGCTGCCGGCGCACTGCTGGTTCGAGGACGGCGGCTGGGGCGTCGCCATACTCCCGCCGCTGGACTGCACCAGCGGCGACGTAAGCGCCATCACCCAGGCGATGGCCGATCATTTCGAGAAGAACATCGCCGCCCGCCCCGAGGACTGGCACATGATGCAGCCGCAGTGGCTGGCCGACCTCCCCGAAGCCAAGCAGGCCCGGCTCAAGGACACCTGATGCGGATCGGGATGGTCTGTCCCTACTCGTTCGACGTTCCGGGCGGGGTGCAGTCGCACGTTCTGCAACTGGCCGAGGTGATGCGCGAGCGGGGGCATGACGTCAGCGTGCTCGCGCCGTCCTCGCCGCACGCCGAGCTGCCCGACTACGTCGTGTCGGCCGGCAAGGCCGTCCCGATCCCCTACAACGGGTCCGTGGCCCGGCTGCGGTTCGGGCCGGCCACCCACCGCAAGGTCAAAAAGTGGCTCGCCGAAGGCGATTTCGACGTGCTGCATCTGCACGAACCCAACGCGCCGAGCCTGTCCATGCTGGCCCTCAACATCGCCGAGGGCCCGATCGTGGCGACGTTTCACACCTCGACCACCAAATCGCTGACGCTGACGGTGTTTCAGGGCATCCTGCGCCCGATGCACGAGAAGATCGTCGGCCGCATCGCGGTCTCCGATCTGGCCCGCCGCTGGCAGATGGAGGCGCTGGGCACCGACGCCGTGGAGATCCCCAACGGCGTCGACGTCGCCTCTTTCGCCTCCGCGCCACGCCTGGACGGCTACCCGCGCGCCGGCAAGACCGTGCTGTTCCTGGGCCGCTACGACGAGCCGCGCAAGGGCATGCCGGTGCTGCTCGAAGCGCTGCCCAGGCTGGTCGAGCGGTTCGCGGACGTGCAGCTGCTCATCGTCGGTCGCGGCGACGAGGACCAATTGCGCGTCGCGGCAGGCGAATTCGTGGACCGCATCCGGTTTCTGGGCCAGGTCGACGACGCCGGGAAGGCCTCGGCGATGCGCAGCGCCGACGTGTACTGCGCGCCCAACCTCGGCGGGGAGAGCTTCGGCATCGTCCTGGTCGAGGCGCTGGCCGCCGGGACCCCCGTGGTGGCCAGCGACCTGGACGCGTTCCGCCGCGTGCTGGGCAACGGTGACGTGGGCTGCCTGGTGCCCGTCGGCGACGGCGACGCGCTCGCCGATGCGCTGATCGCGGTGCTAGAGGATGATGGGCTGCGGGAACGTTACGTGGCGGCCGGTTCGGCCGCTGTCCAGCGCTACGACTGGTCGGTGGTGGCCAGCCAGATCATGCGGGTGTACGAGACGGTCGCCGCGTCAGGCGCCAAGGTTGAGGTGGCCAATTGATGACGTGGCTGATTGTCGCCATCGCGGTCTTGGTCGCGGTGCTGGCGGTCGTCGGCGCCTGGGCGTACCGGACCGCCAACCGGCTGGACCGGCTGCACGTCCGCTACGACCTGTCCTGGCAGGCGCTCGACGGCGCACTGGCCCGGCGCGCGGTGGTGTCGCGCGCCGTCGCCATCGACGCCTACGGCGGTGCGTCCGAAGGGCGACGGCTGGCGGCGCTGGCCGACGCCGCGGAGGGCGCGCCCCGGGCCGCGCGGGAGAACGCCGAGAACGAACTGTCGGCCGCGCTGGCCCTCGTCGACCCGGCGTCGCTGCCGGCCGGGCTGATCGCCGAGCTGGCCGACGCCGAGGCCCGGGTGGTGCTGGCCCGCCGCTTCCACAACGACGCGGTCCGCGACACCCTGGCGCTGGCCGAACGTCCCCTGGTGCGGCTGTTCCACCTGGGCGGGACCGCCGCGCTGCCCAGCTATTTCGAGATCGTCGAGCGCCCGCACGCGCTGGCGCACGGCGATCACGGCGTCCTCAACCACCGCACCTCGGCGCGCGTCGTGCTGCTCGACGACACCGGCGCGGTGCTGCTGCTGTGCGGGTCGGACCCCGCGCTCGCCGACCGGCACGCGCCGAAATGGTGGTTCACGGTGGGCGGCGAAGTGCAGCAAGGGGAGCGGCTGGCCGAGGCCGCCGCGCGGGAGCTGGCCGAGGAAACCGGGCTGCGGGTCGCGCCCGCCGAGATGATCGGGCCCGTGTGGCGGCGCGACGAGGTCTTCGAGTTCAACGGTGCGCTGATCGACAGCGAGGAGTTCTACTTCGTCTACCGCACCCAGCGGTTCGACCCGTCGCGCACCGGCCGAACCGAACTGGAACGCAGCTACATCCACGGCCACCGCTGGTGTGACGCTGCTGACATCGCGCAGCTGGTCGCGGCGGGGGAGACGGTGTATCCCATGCAGCTATCCGGACTGCTCACCGACGCGGCCGCGCTCGCCGGCGGCCGCGCTCCCGGGCCGCTGCTGTCCATCCGCTGACTGCGCGGGGTCAACGCGGCCAAAGCGCCTCATTAGACTGGGTCGACAACGGTTGAAGGAGATCAAGCAGTGAATACCGCCCACCCCCCGAACGGCAACGGGCGAACCGGGACGGCGCGCGTCAAGCGCGGCATGGCCGAGATGCTCAAGGGCGGCGTCATCATGGACGTCGTCACCCCCGAGCAGGCCAAGATCGCCGAGGCCGCCGGCGCCGTCGCCGTCATGGCGCTGGAACGGGTGCCCGCCGACATCCGCGCCCAGGGCGGGGTGTCGCGGATGAGCGACCCGGACATGATCGAAGGCATCATCGCCGCCGTGACCATCCCGGTGATGGCCAAGGCCCGCATCGGCCACTTCGTCGAGGCCCAGATCCTGCAAAGCCTCGGCGTGGACTACGTCGACGAGTCCGAGGTGCTCACCCCGGCGGACTACACCCACCACATCGACAAGTGGAAGTTCACCGTGCCGTTCGTGTGTGGCGCCACCAACCTCGGCGAAGCGCTGCGACGCATCAGCGAGGGCGCGGCGATGATCCGCTCCAAGGGTGAGGCCGGCACCGGCGATGTCTCCAACGCGACCACCCACATGCGCGCCATCGGTGGCGAGATCCGCCGCCTGACGTCGCTGTCCGAAGACGAATTGTACGTCGCCGCAAAGGAATTGCAGGCGCCCTATGATCTGGTCGTGGAGGTGGCCCGGGCGGGCAAGCTGCCGGTCACGCTGTTCACCGCGGGCGGCATCGCCACCCCGGCGGACGCGGCGATGATGATGCAGCTCGGCGCCGAGGGGGTGTTCGTGGGCTCGGGCATCTTCAAGTCCGGGGACCCCGCCGCGCGCGCCGCCGCGATCGTCAAGGCGACCACCTTCTACGACGACCCCGACGTGCTGGCCAAGGTGTCGCGCGGGCTGGGCGAGGCGATGGTCGGCATCAACGTCGAGCAGATCGCGGAGCCGCATCGGCTGGCCGAACGCGGCTGGTAAAAACTTCTCCGTGGCGATTGAAGAGATACTTGATCTCGAGCAACTCGAGGTCAACATCTACCGGGGCAGCATCTTCAGCCCAGAGTCGGGATTCCTGCAGCGCACGTTCGGCGGCCATGTAGCCGGCCAGTCGCTGGTGTCGGCGGTGCGCACCGTCGACCCCCGCTACCAGGTGCACTCGCTGCACGGGTATTTCCTGCGCCCCGGGGACGCCAAGGAGCGCACGGTCTTCATCGTCGAACGCACCCGCGACGGCGGCTCGTTCGCCACCCGCCGCGTTAACGCCATCCAGCACGGCGAAATCATCTTCAGCATGGGCGCGTCCTTCCAGACCGACCAGGAGGGGATTCACCACCAGGACCCGATGCCGGCCGCGCCGCCGCCGGACGGCCTGCCCGGGCTGGATTCGATCAAGGTCTTCGACGACGCCGGATTCAAGCAGTTCGAGGAGTGGGACGTCTGCATCGTGCCGCGCGATCGTCTGCACCTGTTGCCGGGCAAGGCTTCCCAGCAGCAGGTGTGGTTCCGTCACCGCGATCCGCTGCCGGACGACCCGGTGCTGCACATCTGCGCGCTGGCCTACATGAGCGACCTGACGCTGCTGGGATCGGCCCAGGTCACCCACCTCGACGTGCGCGAGCACCTGCAGGTGGCGTCGCTGGACCACGCGATGTGGTTCATGCGGGCGTTCCGGGCCGACGAGTGGCTGCTCTACGACCAGAGCTCGCCGTCGGCCAGCGGCGGCCGCTCGCTGTGCCAGGGCAAGATCTTCACCCAGTCCGGTGAGATGGTCGCGGCGGTCATGCAGGAGGGGCTGACCCGCTTCAAGCGCGGATACACGCCGACGTGAGCGCGCTGTGACTGATCCCCGGATCGGCGTCCTGGCGTTGCAGGGCGACACCCGCGAGCACCTCGCCGCGCTGCGCGAGGCCGGCGCCGAGTCGATGCCGGTGCGCCGGCGCGGCGAGCTCGAGTCGGTTGACGGGCTGGTCATCCCCGGGGGCGAATCGACGACCATGAGCCATCTGCTGCTCGATCTCGGGCTGCTGGAGCCGTTGCGCGGCCTGCTGGCCGACGGGCTGCCCGCCTACGGCGCGTGCGCCGGGATGATCCTGCTCGCCAGCGAGATCTTGGACGCCGGCGCGGGCGGGCGCGAGGCGCTGCCGTTGCGTGCGATCGACATGACGGTGCGGCGCAACGCTTTTGGGCGACAGGTCGACTCGTTCGAGGGTGACATCCCGTTCGTGGGGCTGAGCGATCCGGTGCGCGCGGTATTCATCCGCGCGCCGTGGGTCGAACGCGCGGGTGACGGCGTCGAGGTGCTGGCCACCGCGGCCGGGCACGTCGTCGCCGTGCGGCAAGGGCGCAACCTGGCCACGGCGTTTCACCCCGAGATGACCGGCGATCGGCGCATCCACCACCTGTTCGTCGACCTCGTCACAGGCTGACGACCGACCCGCTTGCCCGCCAGCCACGGCGGCACCCACCGCAGGCGTCCACGTAGACTCGTCTGGCCACAAAAACAAGAGGACTTTCAGATAGGACAGCGATGAGCGGCCATTCCAAGTGGGCCACCACCAAGCACCAGAAGGCCGTCAAAGACGCGCGCCGCGGCAAGGAGTTCGCCCGGCTGATCAAGAACATCGAGGTCGCCGCCCGTACCGGCGGTGGTGACCCGGCGGGCAACCCGACGCTGTACGACGCCATCCAGAAGGCGAAGAAGACGTCGGTGCCCAACGACAACATCGAGCGCGCCCGCAAACGCGGCGCCGGCGAGGAAGCCGGTGGCGCCGACTACCAGACCATCATGTACGAGGGCTACGGGCCCAACGGTGTGGCGGTGCTGATCGAGTGCCTGACCGACAACCGCAACCGCGCGGCCGGCGAGGTCCGGGTGGCGGTGACCCGCAACGGCGGCAACATGGCCGACCCCGGCTCGGTGTCCTACCTGTTCACCCGCAAGGGCGTCGTCACGCTGGAGAAGAACGGCCTGACCGAGGACGACGTGCTGACGGCGGTGCTGGACGCCGGCGCCGAGGACGTCAACGACCTCGGCGACAGCTTCGAGATCATCTCCGAGCCGACCGACCTGGTCGCGGTGCGCACCGCCCTGCAGGACGCCGGCATCGACTACGAGTCCGCCGAGGCCAGCTTCCAGCCCTCGGTCAGCGTGCCGGTCGACGTCGAGGGCGCCCGCAAGGTGTTCAAGCTGGTCGACGCGCTGGAAGACAGCGACGACGTGCAGAACGTCTGGACCAACGTCGACCTGTCCGACGAGGTGCTGGCCGCGCTCGACTCGGAGTAACTAGTCGTAGCCGTGCCGCATGTCCTCGACGATGCGCGGATTGTCCAGGGTCGACGGCTCCACCGGCCGCGGGCCGATGTCGCCGGAGAATACGCCCGCGGCGTCGAGCACCCGCTGGTTGAGGAAGCGCAGCGGGGGCGCGTTCGTGGGCACCCTCGGCGCGGGGGCGCTGTCGGAGCGCTGGGCCAGGGCGAATCCCCAGTCGCCGAACGTCGGGACGTGCACGTGATACGGCGTGACGGCGTAGCCGGCGGCGCGGATCGTCGACACCGTGCGCCAGTACGCCGTCGGGGTGGAAAAGGGGCTGCCCGCCTGCACCACCATCAGCCCGCCGGGGGCGAGCGCGCGGGCGATCAGCGCGTAGAACTCCGTTGAATACAGCCGGCCCAGCACCGGGGTGTCGGGGTCGGGAAGGTCGACGATGACCGCGTCGAAGCGGTCCAGGTTTGGTCGGCGTAACCAGTTCATCGCGTCCTCGGTCACCACGGCCACCCGCGGGTTGTCCAGCGAACCGCCGTTCGCGGTGCGCAGCGTGGTGCGCGCGATGTCGATCACCGCGGGGTCGAGCTCGACCTGCACGATCTTGGAAATGCCTGGGACGCGGAGCAATTCGCGGGCCGCCAGGCCGTCACCGCCGCCGAGCACCAGCACTGAACGGGCGCCGTCGCCAAGCGCGGGGTAGACGAGGCTCTCGGTGTAGCGGTATTCGTCGCGGGTGGAGAACTGGAGCCCGCCGTCCAGATACAGCCGGGTGTCGTTGCCGCGGCGGGTCACCACGATCTCCTGATAGGCCGTGTGCCGGTAGGCGATGATCGGGTCGGCGTAAAGCCTTTGCCTGCTTGTGGTTTCGATATCGCCCGAGCGCAGCAGCAAGCTGGCCAGCAGCGCCGCGGCGGCGGCCAGCGCGCACAGCGCCAGCACCAGCTGCCGCATCGAAACCACCTGGCGCAGCAGGAAAACCGCCACGACGGCCGCGGCCGCCAGGTTGATCATGCCGGTGGCCGCCGCGCCGCGGATCATCCCCAGGTGCGGCAACAGCAGGAACGGCCAGACCAGCCCGCCCAGCAGCGCGCCCAGGTAGTCGGCGGCGTTGAGGTTGGCGAGCGTCCGCCCCGCGTCGGTCGCGGCGGCTACCCGGCCACTTTGCAGCAGCGTCATCAGCAGCGGTACCTCGGCGCCGACCAGGCCGCCGATCAGCGCCGTGCTCACCGCCAGCACCCACGTCGATCCGACCGACCCATCCAGGAACGCGAACACCACGTACAGCGCCGCCGCCGACAGGCCGCCGACGATGCCAAGCAGCGCCTCGACGGCGATGAAGGTGATCGCGGCGTGCGCCAGCAGGGGCTTGACCACCAGGGCGCCGACGCCCAGCGCGGCGATGTAGCCCGCGACGATCAGCGAGGTGGCGACGATCCCGCCGCCGTCCAGGCTGGCCGACAGCGTCAGCAGCGCGAGCTCGTAGATGATGCCGCACGCCGCGCAGGCCGCCACGGCGGCCAGCAACAGCGCCCGCCACCGCCCGGACACCGCCGCGGGTGGCGTCGCCTCGGGCGTGCGCACCGCGCCCGCCGGCGTGACCGCGCTCATGACACCGCCGCGGCGGTCACCCCTCCCACGGCGAGCAGTATCAGCGCCACCGCGAACGATCCCGGGTGCAGCTCGGGCTCGTCGATGTGCTCGTGAAAACTGCCCGGTATCAGCAGGTGCATGGTCAACAGCGCGAAGCCCAGCAGGATCACGCCCATCAACCCGTACACCGCCACCCCGAGCAGGCCCTGGCCCAGCTGGCTGTAGCTGTTGACGATCGCGGTGATGATCACGACCGTCAGGGCGATGTACATCGCGCCGGCGACCACGACCGCGTTGGGCCGGCGGTCGATGAACACCAGCTGGCGCAGCTTGCCGGGGGTCAGCACGTCGACCGCGTAGAACCCGACCAGCAGGACGGCCATGCCGACTCCGAAATACAGGATGGTGGCGACCGCACCCTTCAGCACGGGATTGAGGTCGACGGTGCCGATCTCGACGGCGAGGTACATGGTGCTCTCCTTTGCGGTGGTGGGAGTCACTTGGTTCCGCCGGGGCCGCCGGGGGTGCCTCCGGCACCGCCCGACGGGGATCCCGGGGAAAATCCGGGGCCGAGGAAGATGAACGCGCCGTGGCTGTATCCGGCGCTCAGCGGTTCGACGCGAATGCTGCAGGGGTAAGTGCCGTCGGGGCCGACGATCACGATGTTGTTGTTGTAGCGCAGGTATTCGGTTTTGCCGTTGTCGGCTCGCGCGTCCGGTGCTGCATAGTCGGCGAGGGTGTCGGCCACCTGGTCGGGCGACCCGGAGCACTGGTAACGAGTCCCGTTCACGTCGCGGGCGTACTCGTGATAGTGGCCGGCGACATAGGACGCAATGTTCTTCTGCAGCAAGATGATTCCGAAGATCAGGCACGTCACGCCGGCGGCGCCGAGCACACCGGCGATCACGAACAGGCGGTTGCGGCTCACGGGCGCCACCGGCTGGCCGTGTGGACCACCGTTCCGCCACCACGCCCCGGGTAGAGGTGCCAGGTCTGCCAGCGCCAGCCGGCGCCGTCGGGTGCGGCTGCCAGCACGGTGAGCGCGGCGTCATCGCCGGGGAACGTGCCGCCGAGCCAGCCCGTCCGCCGGGCGCACCGGTCGCGGAGGTCCTGTGCGAGGCGGCGAAAGCTCGCCTCGTCGTGGGTGTCGGTGCGCGACCGCAGGCAATAGCCGGGCGCGTCCGTGCGCTCGGGCAGGTCGGCGCCGAGATTGCGTGCGGTGCAGGAGATTTCCTCCGAGAACGCGCGCTCCACCGCGACGACGTGGGAGGCGCCGAGCACCCCGAGCAGGAGCGCCGCGCCGCCGCCGGGGTGGTCCAGCCGGCAGCTGACCAGCGGCGTGGGCACGGGCGCGTTGAGTGCGAGTCCGAGCCGTTCGCCGGATACGTCGGCCGGGGTCACGGTGAGCTGATGAAGGGGCACCGAGGAGACCTTCTGCGCTACGCCGGGCTGGGCGGGGGCGCCGAATAGACGGTGATTTCGCCCGGTGAGACGGACTTGCCCGTCGAGACCTCCCAGGGCATGTCCGGGGCCCAGCGCTCGAACGAGAGCAGCGCCGACTCGTCGTCGTTGGTGCAGTCGACGAATTCCATCTCGCCGCCGGCCGGCAGGCCGGTGGTGCCCTCGGTGGTGTAGGAGGCGCGGCCGCGTTCGGACTCGTGGAACATCACGCCGTCGACGACGTAGGGGTCGCCGGGCCGCAGCGGCACGTCCTTGCGGGTCACCCACAGCGCGAGTTCCAGCCGGCCGTCGTCCTCCTCGACGCTGAACCAGAGCGGCTGGTCGCCACCCTCCAGCAGGTGTTCCCACCACACGAAGGGGCCCTCGCGGAAGGTGACCGAGCCGCGCACGATGTAGTCGGTGCCGCCGTAGCTGACGATCGCGCCGGGCCCGAGCTGGCGCGGCCCGAACTGCGGCATCGCGTCGGAGGCGAGCGGATCCTGCCGCCCGGCCCGCTGGGCCGGCTGCTTGGGTCGCCGCAAAGCCACCACCAACACCACGATGGACGCGATGAAGAGCACCACGGCGATCATGACCAGCAGAGATCCCACGCCAACCCCTTCGTTGCCACCTGTCTCGAGCGAACGTGGGCTAAAGCTAACAGCTTTTTCGCGGGTTCGGCGCCGTAACGTCGCGCCGGGAATCGGCGGCGGCCGCCGCGTGTCCTACCCGGGACCGTCGGCGCCGGCCGCTAGGGTATCGAACAGCTGTTCTACTAGGTGGGAGCGGGTAATGCGGGTGATGGGCGTCGATCCCGGCCTGACCCGATGCGGTCTGTCGGTCGTGGAAAGCGGGCGTGGTCGCACGGTCGTGGCGCTGGACGTCGACGTGGTGCGCACGCCGTCGGACGCGCCGCTCGCCGAGCGGCTGCTCAAAATCAGCGATGCCGTCGAGCACTGGCTGTCCACCCACCAACCGGACGTCGTGGCGGTCGAGCGGGTGTTCTCCCAACTGAACGTGTCGACGGTGATGGGCACCGCCCAGGCCGGCGGCGTGGTCGCACTGGCGGCGGCCAAACGCGGCATCGACGTGCACTTCCACACCCCCAGCGAGGTCAAGGCCGCGGTCACCGGCAACGGCGCCGCCGACAAGGCGCAAGTCACCGCGATGGTCACCAGAATCCTTGCGCTGCAAGCCAAACCGTCACCGGCCGATGCCGCCGACGCGCTGGCCCTGGCGATTTGTCATTGCTGGCGGGCACCGATGCTCGCCCGGATGGCCGCGGCCGAGGCGATGGCCGCCGAGCAGCGCGAGAAATACAAGGCCAAGCTGAAGGCCGCGCGATGATCGCCTCGGTGCGCGGCGAGGTCCTCGAGGTGGCGCTCGATCATGTGGTGATCGAGGCCGCCGGCGTCGGCTACCGGGTGAACGCGACCCCGTCGACGCTGTCCACCTTGCGCGCCGGGACCGAGGCGCGGCTGATCACCGCGATGATCGTCCGCGAGGACTCGATGACCCTGTACGGCTTCACCGACACCGAGACCCGCGACCTGTTCCTGACGCTGCTGTCGGTGTCCGGGGTGGGGCCCCGGCTGGCGATGGCGACTCTGGCGGTGCACGACGCCGGGGCGCTGCGCCAGGCGCTGCACGACGGCGACGTCACCGCGCTCACCCGGGTGCCCGGCATCGGTAAGCGCAGCGCCGAACGCATGGTGCTGGAACTGCGCGACAAGGTCGGCGCCGGCGCGGCCCCCGGGGGAGCGTCGCCGGGCGCGGCGCTCAACGGCCACGCCGTCCGCGGTCCGGTGGTGGAGGCGCTGGTGGGGCTCGGGTTCGCCGCCAAGCAGGCCGAGGAAGCCACCGACAAGGTGCTGGCCGCCGACCATGACGCCACCACGTCGGGCGCCCTGCGCGCCGCCCTGTCGCTGCTGGGCAAGTCCCGATGAGCCCGCACGACTTCGGGGACGACCACGCCGATCGGGAGGTCTCCGCCGCGCTGGCCCCCGGCGAGGGCGACATCGACGTCAGCCTGCGTCCGCGCTCGCTGCGCGAGTTCATCGGCCAGCCGCGGGTGCGCGAACAGCTGCAGCTGGTCATCGAGGGCGCCAAAAACCGTGGCGGCACCCCGGATCACATTCTGCTGTCCGGCCCGCCGGGGCTGGGCAAGACGTCGCTCGCGATGATCATCGCCGCCGAGCTGGGCTCCTCGCTGCGGCTGACGTCCGGGCCCGCGCTGGAACGCGCCGGTGACCTGGCGGCGATGCTGTCCAACCTGGTCGAGCACGACGTGCTGTTCATCGACGAGATCCACCGCATCGCCCGGCCCGCCGAGGAGATGCTGTACCTGGCGATGGAGGACTTCCGGGTCGACGTGGTGGTCGGCAAGGGCCCCGGGGCGACGTCGATTCCCCTGGAAGTGGCGCCGTTCACGCTGGTCGGGGCGACCACCCGGTCCGGCGCGCTGACCGGCCCGCTGCGGGACAGGTTCGGTTTCACCGCGCACATGGACTTCTACGAGCCGTCGGAGCTGGAGCGGGTGCTGGCCCGCTCCGCCGGGATTCTGGGCATCGAACTGGGCGACGATGCGGCCGAGGAGATCGCCCGGCGTTCGCGCGGGACACCGCGGATCGCCAACCGGTTGCTGCGCCGGGTGCGCGACTTCGCCGAGGTGCGCGCCGACGGCGTGATCACCCGCGACGTCGCCAAGGCCGCGCTGGCGGTGTACGACGTCGACGAGCTGGGCCTGGACCGGCTGGACCGCGCGGTGCTGTCGGCGCTGACCCGCAGCTTCGGCGGCGGCCCGGTCGGGGTGTCGACGCTGGCGGTGGCGGTGGGCGAGGAGGCCACCACCGTCGAGGAGGTGTGCGAGCCGTTCCTGGTCCGCGCCGGCATGGTCGCGCGCACGCCGCGGGGCCGGGTGGCCACCGCCCAGGCGTGGACGCACCTCGGCATGGCCCCGCCGGCCGGGGTCACCGGCCTGGGCCAAGCCGGCCTGTTCGACTGACGGGCGGTTGGTCGCCCTGCGGGCGTTTCGCGGCCAAATCGTGACCTTTGCCCCGCGCGCGGGCCGGGCGTTCGCCCGGTGCGGCCTCCGCCCTGGTCAGACCGGCTACACCGGCGGCGGCCCGCCGCCGGGCGGCCCGCCGGCGCCCCGGCCCGGAGGGCCCCAGCAAACACGCGCGCGCCCGTCGACCGGTTACACCCCGGCATCGCCGGGTAACCAGCCTCACAGCAGCGATACCTGTTGAAGGAGGTTCCGATGAGGACCACGAGCGACGACTACGACCGACCCCGCGCGCTGTACATGCCACGTACCCGCGGCGCGCTAACCGGACTACTCCTGATTCTGTTGGGTGCGTGGGGCGCGCTGGTGCCGTTCTTCGGGCCCAACATCGACTGGGCGTACTCGGCCGACCCGGCATGGACGTGGACCACGGCCAAAGGCTGGCTAGAGGTGCTCCCCGGGGTCGCGGCGGCGGTGGGCGGCCTGCTGGTGCTCATGTCCGGCAATCGGGCCAGCGCCGTGTTCGGTGGCTGGCTCGCGGTCGTCGGCGGCGCCTGGTTCGTGGTCGGCCGCGCGTTCGCGCCGACGCTCGGGATCGGCGACGTCGGCCAGCCGATGGCGGCGACGGACCTCAAACGTGCCCTGCTCGAGGTCACCTACTTCACCGGTCTGGGCGCCCTGATCGTGTTCCTGGGCGGAGCCGCGGTGGCGCGGCTGGCCGTGCGGCACGCGCGCGACGTCGTGGTAACCCACCCGGCGCCGGTCGCGGGCGAGGCCGTGCCGGCCGCCCAACCGGCCATGTACGACGAGACCCGCGGCGGAACGCCGGCGCGGACCGACGCCGTCGCGGCCGGACCGGAGACCCGCGGACGCACCGGCGGCGGCCTGTTCCGCCGGCGCACCGGCGGCGGCGGTGGCCTGTTCCACCGGCACCACCACGCGGGCGCCTAGCGCACCAAGACGGCAAGGCCCCGGTAGCCCTCGGCTACCGGGGCCTTGCCGTGTCGGGCTGGTCCGGTCAACCCGCGATCGGTAGAGTTCACCGGCGCCCGAACAGCAAGGAGGAGCGATGATCGCCGCCGGATTGGTGTTCGCCGCGCTGGCGGCGTTGCTGCACGTCTACATCTTTGTGATCGAATCGTTGACCTGGACCTCGCCGCGCACCCGGGCCACCTTCGGCACCACCGCCGCCGAAGCCGAAACCACCAAAGCGCTGGCCTTCAACCAAGGCTTCTACAACCTGTTCCTGGCCATTGTCACCGGCGTAGGCATCGTCGCGGTTATGTTGGGGCACAAGGGCATTGGCGCCGCGTTGATCTTCGCCGGCGTCGGGTCGATGGCCGCGGCGGCGGTGGTGCTGGTCGCGTCCGCGCGTGACAAGGCCCGCGCCGCGGCGATGCAGGGCACGTTTCCCGCGATCGCTATCGTCCTGTTGTTGCTCGGCCTTCACTAATAACAGCAGTCTCACCGGCCCCAGAAGCCTCGGCTAGCGGTGGCTTTCGTTTGCCGCGTGGGTTAGTAGTGGAAGGCGCTGGGTAACCGTCCCAGGCCGGAAATCAGACCCGGTATTCAACGAGGGGATGTCATGAAATACGCACAAGACGGCCGAACCCGCGGGCTGAGTATGCCGCGCTCGCGAGGCGCGGTCAGCGGATTGCTCCTGGTCATTTTGGGAGCTTGGGGGGCGTTAATACCGTTTGTTGGTCCGCACTTTAATTTCGCCTACACACCGGACCGGGATTGGGCATGGAGCACGGCCCGGGGCTGGCTGGAAGTGGCGCCGGGCGCGGCCACCGTGCTCGGCGGTCTGTTGTTGATCGTCGCCGGAAACCGGGTCGCCGCCATGCTGGGCGGCTGGCTGGCTGTGTTAGCCGGCGCGTGGTTCGTCGTGGGCGGCCAGGTTGCCCCGTTGTTGGGAATCGGCTCCGCCGGTGACCCGATCGCCGCGACCGAACGCAAGCGCGCGGTGCTCGAGATCACCTATTTCTCGGGCCTGGGCGCGCTCATCATTTTCGTGGGTGGGGTCGTGCTGGCCCGCACGGCCGTGCGCCTGGCCCGCGACGTGCATCCGGCGGCGGCCGAACCCGCCGCCGCTGCGGGCGTCGAGCCCTACCGGGATTCGGCCTACGAGCCGGCCGAGGTCTCCTCGGGCGCGCTGACCAAGCCGCGATCGGCGGCCGACCCCGAGTCCAAGCGCGGATGGCGCCGCAACCGCGCCGGCGCGGGGACCGGGGCCAACGCGGCCTACCTGCGCTGGCCGCACCCGCAGCAGTAGTTCTCGATCGATAGGAATCGCCCAGTCCCGCAACGGGACTGGGCGATTGCGTTCGTGCCCTTAGAGCAGTCCGAGCAACTGCAGGTTGGTGATGTACTTGACGATGACCGGCGCCGTGACATGCGGAATGTCTTTGTCGGGGCCGATTTTCGCTTCCTGCACCGCCGCGCGGAACACATCGGTGGGCGCCATCGAGCCGTTGATCGGCTTCTCGGGCGTCTGGTAGTTGTGCAACAGCGGCAGCAGCGAGTACTGACGCTGCCGATCCGGCAGGGCCCGCAGCGACGTCTCGAACCGCCGCAGCCACTCCGAGTAGTCGGCGATGCGCTCGATCGAATACCCGGCCTCGATCAGCCAGTCGATGTACTCGTCGAGACCGATGCCGTCGTCGTACGGGTTCATCACGTGGTAGGTCTGGAACCCGGTGTCGCTGTCGGTGATCTGCGTTCCCAGTGTCGAGATCGCCGCGGCGATGAACTCGACCGGCAGGCCGTCGTAGTGCGCCCGCTGCCGGTTGCCATCGGCGTCGAGCTCGTAGAACGAACCGGGCGCGATGCCGGTGGCGACCAGGCTCAGCATCAGCCGGGTGAACATGTCCGGCAGGTTGAGCTGGCCGTCGTAGGTGGTGTCGGCCAGGATCATGTCGCAGCGGAACACCGAGACGGGCAGACCGCACAGGTCGTGCGCCTCGCGCAGTAACACCTCGCCAGCCCACTTGCTGTTGCCGTAGCCGTTGGCGTAGTTGTCGTTGATCTCGCGGGTGGCGCTGATCTGGCGGATGTCGGCGTTCTCGACGAACGCCCCCGGCTTGATCTGGTCGCCCACGCCGATCGTCGACACGTAGGTGTACGGCTTCTGCTTGGACGTCAACGCGATTCGGATCAGCTCCGCGGTGCCCAGCGCGTTGGGCCCGAACAGCTCGCTGTAGGGCAACACGTGGTTCACCAGCGCCGCCGGGTCGACGATGATGTCGACCTCGTCGGCCAGTCGCTGCCAGGTTTGGGGGTCCAGGCCGAGGTTGGCCTCGCCCTTGTCGCCGGCGATGACCTCGAGGTGGTCGGCGGCCAGCTCCTGGTAGTGCGCAAGCAGTTTCGGATCGCCGCTGTCGAAGGTCTTGTCGAGACGACTCCTCGCCTCTTCATCCGTGCGGGCCCGAACCAGGGCGATGACCTTGCCGTCGACCATGTCCATCCGCTCGAGCCAGTCCAGCGCCAGGTAGCGGCCCAGGAAGCCGGTCGCTCCGGTCAACAGCACCGTGCGCACCTCGGTCGCCGGCTTGGGCAGGCTCGGCGCGCCGGCCAGGATGGCCTCGTCGAGGAACTTGTCCAGCGTGAGGTCACTGGCGCGCACCGTGGTGGCGCCGCGCCCGTGCACGGCGGCGAACGTCGGCCGCTTGGACCCCTGGCGCTCGGCCTCGATGTAGGCGGCGATGGCTGCCAGGTCGTTGGCCGGGCTGACGATGACACCCACCGGCACGTCGACGTCGAAGATCTCGCGCAGCAGGTTACCGAATGTCAACGCCGACAACGAGTCTCCACCCAGATCGGTGAAGTGAGCGTCGGGGGACAGGTCGCCCGCCGCCGCGCCCAGCATGGCGGCCGCGGCGCGGCCCACGGTCTGCAGCACCGGCGCCTGCGCGCCGCTGCGGCGCAGTTCGGCCAGTTCGTTGGCCTGTCCGGCGGCCAGGTCGGCGTAGATCTGCTCGAGCCGTTCACCGTAGTGCGCCTTGAGCTTTGGCCACGCCAGCTTGCGGATCCCGGTCAGCAGACCGTTTTCCAGGCTGAATGGGGTGGTCTCGATGATGAAGTCGCGCGGCACCTCGTAGGACTGCAGGCCGGTCTCTTTGGCGACCTTCTGCAGCGAGTCGGCGATCTTCGGCTTGAGCGACTCGATGTCGTTGTCCGCCAAGGCTTCTTCGGTTGGGACCACCACGGCCAACAGGTAGGGCTGCGAGCTGTTGCCGTAGACGTAGATCTGGCGGATCAACGGGCTGTTGCCGAACACCGCCTCCAGCTTGGCCAGCGTGACGAACTCGCCCTGGGCGAGCTTGAGCACGTTGTTGCGGCGGTCGACGTACACCAGCCGGTCCGGGGCGATCTCGGCGAACACGTCGCCGGTCCGGTAGTACCCGTCCTCGTCGAACACGTTGGCGGTGGTCTCGGCCCGCTTGTAGTAGCCGGGGAACATGTTGTCGGTCCGCAGCAACAGCTCACCGCGCGGATGCGGGCGGTCGGTGCTGAAGTAACCCAGGTCCGGGACGTCGACCAGCTTGTAGTCGATCACCGGCGGCCGCTGAATCTCCCCGTCGAACAACACCATTCCGGCCTCGGTCGAGCCGTAGCCGTCCATCAGGTGCATCTGCAGCAGCGACTCGGCCCACTTCGTCAACTCCGGCGAGATGGGCGCGGAGCCCGTCATCGCGAAGATGAACCGCCCACCCAGCAAGTACTCGCGCTGTTCGGCCAGCACCTCGGCCTCGACCGCGTCGCGGTCGCCGCCGCCGGCCAGACGACGCTCGACCTGGCGCTGGAATTCGCCGTACAGCGTTTCCCAGATCCGCGGGACGAAGTTCAGCTCGGTGGGCCGCACCAACTCGAGGTCCTCGAGCAGGGTGGACAGGTCGCTGCGGGCCACGAAGTAGGCGATGCCGCCATTGCCCAATGTGCCGTAGAGGATGCCGCGTCCCATGACGTGGCTCATCGGCATGAAGTTGAGGGTGATCGACGCGGCGCTCTCGCCGAACCAGTTCTTGCTGCCGCGCCGCCACATCTTGCCGACGTTGCTCTGCGGGTACATCGCGCCCTTGGGGGCGCCGGTGCTCCCGGAGGTGTAGATCAGCAGCGCGAGCGAGTCCTCGTCGGTCTGCCGCTCGGGAACCGCGGGCAGGTCCTTACCCCGCTGCAACACGTCGGCCAGCTTTTCGACGACCACGTCGGTGCCGGCCAGCCGGGCCACCGCGCTGTCCACGGCGTCACGCTGGTCGTCGACCTCGGGGTGGTAGTCGAACACGACGAGCTTGCCGGGCACGTGGTCGCCGGTGCGGATCAGCTCCACGGCGTCGGGCAGCTGATCGACGCTCGAGGCGATCAGGCTGGGCTCGGTCTCGGCCACGATCGGCTGCAGCGACGAGACCGCCGCGCTGGTCTGCAGCGGCACCGACACGGCCCCGATGGTGCCCAGCGCGATGTCGATGGTGGCGTAGTCGACGCTGTTGAAGCCCAGCACGCAGACCCGGTCACCGGGGCTCACGGAGTCGCTGGCCCAGGCGCGGCCGAGAGCCGAAACCCGTTCGCCGAGTTCGCCATACGTGATGGTCTCGAAGCGGGGGAGCAGCTCGGCGGTCCTCCGTCCGGTCTTGGCGTCCTTGACGAACTCCACGGCGCGCTGCGCCAGCGCCGGCCGGTCGGCGTACCCGTCGAGCACGGTCCGGATGATCTGCGGCAGGCGCAGCCCGGGCTGTTCGGTGGCGGCGGTGATCGCCGGGTCCGGTCGGGCGGCGGCGAACTGGGGGTCGTTGGCAATGAGTTGCTCGATGCGGCGCTCGAGTTCTTCGTCGTGAATGGCAGTCGACATAACGGATCCCTTGCAAATGAAAGTTAGCGAGTCAAATGTGCGCTGTCCGCGCTGGCATATAGAACGTTAGCTAAAGTAACGGTATTCCACCATGATCCGGCGTTTGTGGTGTTTGTGAGATTGCACACGCCGGGCGGGATGCGCTACAGGTCGCGCAGCAGGCCGCCGAGGACTTCGATGCCCTCGGCCAGCAGCTCGTCGCTGATGGTCAGCGGCGGCAGCAGCCGGATGATGTTGCCCCACATGCCGCACGTCAACACGATCACGCCGGCGGCGGCGGCCGCGACCGTCAGCTTCTGGGTCAGTTCCTTGTCGGGCTCGGCGGTTCCCGGCTTCACCAGTTCGATGGCGATCATGGCGCCCCGACCGCGCACGTCGCCGATCCGGTCGTCGGCCGCCTGCAGGCGCAGCAGCGGTTCGGTGATCAGGCGTTCCAACCGCTGGGCCCGCTCGATCAGGCCGTCGTTCTCGATCGTCTCGATGGTGGCCAGCGCCGCCGCGCACGCCAGCGGGTTTCCGCCGAAGGTGCCACCCAGGCCGCCGACCTGCGGGGCGTCCATGATCTGCGCACGCCCGGTGACCGCCGACAGCGGCAGGCCGTCGGCGATGGCCTTAGCGGTGCAGATCAGGTCGGGTTCGATGCCCTCGTGCTCACACGCGAACATGGCGCCCGACCGCGCGAATCCGGTCTGCACCTCGTCGGCGATGAACACCACGTCGTTCTTGTGGCACCACTCCTGCAGGGTGGGCAGGAAGCCCTCGGCCGGCACGATGAAGCCGCCCTCGCCCTGGATCGGCTCGATGACGAGGGCGGCCAGGCTGTCGGCGCCGATCTGGCTGTCGATGACGCTGATGGTGCGCGCGGCGGCCTTCTCCCCGTCGGTGGCCAGCTCCTTGTCGACCAGGCCGTCGCGGTAGGGGTAGGAGAGCGGGGCGCGGTAGATTTCCGGCGCGAACGGGCCGAAGCCACCCTTGTAGGGCATCGACTTGGCGGTCAGCGCCAGGGCCAGGTTGGTGCGGCCGTGGTAGGCGTGGTTGAACGCCACGACGGCGGGCTTGCGGGTGTATGCCCGCGCGACCTTGACGGCGTTCTCCACCGCCTCGGCGCCGGAATTGAACAGCACCGAGCGCTTCTCGCCCGTACCCGGGGTGATCCGGTTGAGCGTCTCGGCGACGGCGACGTAGGACTCGTACGGCGTCACCATGAAGCAGGTGTGGGTGAACTCGGCCACCTGCGCGCGCACCGCCTCGACCACCCGGGGGGCGGAGTTGCCGATCGTGGTCACCGCGATGCCGGACCCCAGGTCGATCAGCCGGTTGCCGTCGACGTCCTCGATGATTCCGCCGCCGGCGCGCGCCACGAACACCGGCACCGACACGTTCACCGCGTGCGACACCGCGGCCGCCCGGCGCTTGCTCAGTTCCAGCGATGCCGGACCGGGGATCTCGGTGACCAGCTGGCGGGTCTGCTCGAGGCTGGCCACCACAAAACTCCTCCCCGCGGCGCGCGCGTCGCGTCGCATCAAAAGCCTATCGAGCTTGACCCTGGCGGGCACTGCGTGCACCGTGGCGGTCGGTCGCGACCCGTGGCCTGCCAGACTGAACGGGCACACTGGACCGTTACGAGGTGCGCGACGCTCGCGTCCTACCGGCACCCAACCCTGGTAGTGCCCCGTAATGCCCAAGAATATTTACGACGAAAGACAGGCGCGTCCATGCAGAGTCTGATCCTGTTCCTGCCGTTCCTGCTCATCATGGGCGGGTTCATGTACTTGGCATCGCGCCGTCAGAAACGTGCGATGCAGGCCACCATCGACCTGCACGAGTCGTTGCGTCCCGGCGACCGGGTGCACACCACGTCGGGCCTGCAGGCCACCGTCGTCGACATCACTGAGGACAACGTGGATTTGGAGATCGCGCCCGGCGTGGTGACCACCTGGATGAAGCTGGCGATCCGTGACCGGATCCTGCCCGACGAGGACGACGACCTGGCCGACGGCGACGACTCCGCCGACGAGGGCTCCATCAGCAAGGATTCCTGACGGCGATCGCCCGCCGCTCGCTCAACCGGCGGACCGCTCGCGCAACCGGCAACCGGGGGCCACGTAGGCTCTGTCCGGGGTAAGTAACCGATATTCGAGGAGATAGAAGGAACGTGGCATCGTCTTCGGCGCCGGTGCACCCTGCCCGCTACCTGTCGGTCTTCTTGTTAATGCTCGTCGGCGTCTACCTGTTGGTGTTTCTCACCGGGGACAAGCGAGCCGCTCCCAAGCTCGGTATCGACCTGCAGGGCGGCACCCGTGTCACGCTGACCGCGCGCACCCCGGACGGGTCGAAGCCCAGCCGCGAGGCGCTGGCGCAGGCCCAGCAGATCATCGGCGCCCGGGTCAACGGGCTCGGCGTCTCCGGTTCGGAGGTCGTGGTCGACGGCGACAACCTGATCATCACGGTGCCCGGAAACGACGGCAACGAGGCGCGCAACCTGGGCCAGACCGCCCGGCTCTACATCCGGCCGGTGCTCAACTCCATGCCGGCCCAGAGCGCCGAACCCAAGCCGGCGCCGCGTCAGCCCGCGCCGGGTCAGCCCGCTCCCGGGCAACCCGCTCCCGGGCAACCGGCCCCCGGTCAGCCCGCGCCGGGACAGCCGGCACCAGCTCAGCCCGCTCCCGCGCCCGCTCACCCGGGTGCCCAGCCGCGGCCGTATCCGCAGGACCCCCCACCGTCACCCAGCCCGGCACCCGCGCCCGCTCCCGCCGCGCCGGCGCCCGCGGGTCCCGCGGCCGAGGCGCCGCCCGGCGAGCAGCCCGCGCCGCCCGACCCGCGCAAGGAACTCGCCGATCGCATCGCCGACGAGAAGAAGTGGCGTCAGAGCACGCGCCAGGGCATTCAATTCCTCGCCCTGCAGTTCCAGGCGACGCGCTGCGACAAAGAAGACATCCTGGCCGGCAACGACGATCCCACGCAGCCGTTGATCACCTGCTCCACCGACCACAAGGTCGCCTACCTGCTGGGGCCGTCGATCATCAGCGGTGACCAGATCCAGGACGCCAGCGCCAGCCAGAACCAGCGGGGCATCGGCTACGTCGTCGACCTGCAGTTCAAGTCCGCCGCGGCGAACACCTGGGCCGACTTCACCGCCGCCCACATCGGCACCCAGACCGCCTTCACCCTGGACTCGCAGGTGGTCAGCGCGCCGATGATCCAGGAGGCCATCCCCGGCGGCCGCACCCAGATCAGCGGCGGCGATCCGCCGTTCACCGCCGCGACGGCCAAGCAGCTGGCCAACGTCCTCAAATACGGCTCGCTGCCACTGTCCTTCGAGGCCTCGGAGGCCCAAACCGTCTCGGCGACACTGGGATTGACCTCGCTGCGGGCGGGCCTGATCGCGGGCGCCATCGGCTTGATCCTGGTGCTGGTGTACTCGCTGCTCTACTACCGGGTGCTGGGACTGCTCACGGCCCTGTCGCTGGGCGCTTCCGGCGCAATGGTTTTCGCAATCCTGGTGATCCTGGGCCGTCAGATCAACTACACCCTGGACCTGGCGGGCATCGCGGGTCTGATCATCGGTATCGGTACCACCGCCGACTCGTTCGTGGTCTTCTTCGAACGCATCAAAGACGAGATCCGCGAGGGCCGTTCGTTCCGGTCGGCGGTGCCACGAGGGTGGGCGCGGGCCCGCAAGACGATCGTGTCGGGTAACGCCGTCACCTTCCTGGCCGCCGCGGTGCTCTACGCCCTGGCGATCGGCCAGGTGCGCGGTTTCGCCTTCACGCTGGGCCTCACCACGGTCCTCGACATCGTGGTGGTGTTCCTGGTGACCTGGCCGCTGGTGTACCTGGCGTCCAAGTCCCCGACGCTGGCGAAGCCGGCCTACAACGGCCTGGGCGCCGTCCAGCAGGTCGCTCGCGAACGCCGGGCCTCGGCGATGGTCAAGACGGGACGGGGATAGCGCATGACTTCCTCCAAAGCCTCCAAGGACGCAACCGAGCTCACCGAAGCCTCCGAGGGCGCCACCGAGTTGACCGACAGCGCCCCGCACCACGGCTTCCTGTCGCGCCTCTACACCGGCACCGGCGCCTTCGAGGTGGTCGGGCGGCGCCGCCTGTGGTTCGGCATCAGCGGCGCGATCGTCGCCATCGCCGTCCTGTCGATCCTGGTGCGGGGCTTCACCTTCGGCATCGACTTCAACGGCGGCACGACGGTGTCGATGCCCGCCGCCGGCAAGACGGGCACCGCGCAGACCTCGCAGGTCTCGGAGGTGTTCCACAAGGCCCTCGGCAAGGATCCGGAATCGGTCGTGATCGTCGGCAACGGCGCGGGGGCGACCGTGCAGATCCGCTCGGAAACGCTGACCAACGATCAGACGACGAAGCTGCGCAACGCCCTGTTCGATGCCTTCGGACCCAAGGGCGCCGACGGCAAGGCCAGCAAGCAGGCGATCAGCGACGCGGCGGTCTCCGAGACCTGGGGTGACCAGATCACCGATAAGGCGCTGATCGCGCTCGCCGTGTTCCTGGTGCTGGTCGGCGTCTACATCATGGTGCGCTACGAGCGCTACATGGCCATCTCCGCGCTGACGACCATGGTGTTCGACCTCAGCGTCACTGCGGGGGTCTACTCGCTGGTCGGTTTCGAGGTCACGCCCGCCACCGTCATCGGTCTGCTGACGATCCTCGGTTTCTCCCTGTACGACACCGTCATCGTGTTCGACAAGGTCGAGGAGAACACGAAGGACTTCCAGCACAAGCCCCGGCGCACGTTCGCCGAGCAGGCCAACCTGGCCATCAACCAGACGTTCATGCGATCCATCAACACCAGCCTGATCTCGGTCCTGCCGGTGCTGGCGCTGATGGTGGTGGCGGTGTGGCTGCTGGGCGTCGGCACGCTGAAGGACCTGGCGCTCGTGCAGCTGGTCGGCATCCTGGTGGGCACCTACTCGTCGATCTTCTTCGCCACGCCGCTGCTGGTCACGCTGCGCGAGCGCACCGAGCTGGTACGCACCCACACCCGGCGGGTGATGCGGCGGCGCAACCTCGGCGCGGGCGCGGCGGCCGAGGCCGCCGGCGACGACGACGCCGACACCGCCGAGGACGCGGACGAAACGGCGGCCGTGGCCGAGCCGTCCAAGCCCGCGCCGAGCAAGCCGGCGCCGGGCGCCCGTCCCGTGCGGCCGACCGGGACCCGGCGTCCCACCGGCAAGCGGAACGTCGGCCGGCGGTAGGCAGCATGGCCACCAGGTACCGGGGAACTGGGGCCGGTCGTGGCGTGCTGGCCGGCCGTCGGGCCCTCACGGGGTGGATCGGCGCCGCATTGGCGGTGGTGCTGGCGGCGGCCGCCGCGCTGACCGCCTGCGCGGGCAGCGCCGCCTCCCAGATCGACTACGTGGTCGACGGCCCGCTGTCGACCTACAACACCAACACCGTCGCCGGCGCCGCATCGGCCGGAGCGCAGGCGTTCGCCCGCACGCTCACCGGTTTCAGCTATCACGGCCCCGACGGGCAGATCGTCGCCGACCGTGACTTCGGCACCGTGTCGGTGGTCGGCGGCACGCCGCTGGTGCTGGACTACCAGATCGCCGACAACGCCGTCTACTCCGACGGTAAGCCGGTGACCTGCGACGACATCGTGCTCGCCTGGGCGGCGCAGTCCGGCAAGTTTCCCGACTTCCACGCCGCCACCCAGGCCGGCTACCTCGACATCGCCAACGTCGAATGCATCCCCGGGCAAAAGAAGGCCCGGGTGTCGTTCATCCCGGACCGCGGCATCGTCGACTACAACCAGCTGTTCACCGCGACCTCGCTGATGCCGTCGCACGTGATCGCCGACCAACTCAACGTCGACGTGACCGCGGCCCTGCTCAGCAACAATGGGCCGCTGGTGGCCCAGATCGCCAAGCTGTGGAACACCGTGTGGGACCTCAAACCCGGGGTCGACCTCAAGCGTTTCCCGTCGTCGGGGCCGTACAAGATCGAATCCATCCTCGATGGCGGCGCCGTGGTGCTGGTCGCCAACGACCGGTGGTGGGGGCCCAAGGCCATCACCAAGCGGGTCACCGTGTGGACGCAGGGACCCGACATCCAGGATCGGGTCAACAGCCGCAGCGTCGACGTGGTCGACGTCGCCGCGGGTTCGTCCGGCGCCCTGACCACGCCGGACAACTACGAACGCTCCGATGGCCCGTCGAGCGGCATCGAGCAGCTGATCTTCGCCCCGCAGGGGCCGCTGGCCGCGCCCAAGGCCCGGCGCGCGGTCGCGCTGTGCACGCCGCGTGACTCGCTGGCCAAGGACGCCGGGACACCGATCGCCAACTCGCGCCTGGACCCGGCCATCGATGACGCCGCGTCGGCCGGTGACGGGGCGGGCGAGGCCGACCCGTTCGCCAAGGCCGATCCTGCCGCCGCGCGCGCCGCGCTGGGCGGTGCGCCGCTGACCGTGCGGATCGGTTACCAGGGGCCCAACGCGCGGCTCGCGGTCAACGTCGGCGTCATCACCAAGGCGTGCGCCGCGGCGGGGATCACCGTCGCCGGCGTCATCCTGGACAGCTCGGGGCCGCGGGCGCTGCGGGACGGCAAGATCGACGCGTTGCTGGCCAGCACCGGCGGGGCCACCGGCAGCGGGTCGACGGGATCGTCCGCGCTGGATGCCTACGCGCTGCACACCGGCAACGGCAACAATCTCTCCGGCTACAGCAATCCCCAGGTCGACAACGCGATCGGGGCGCTTGCGGTCTCGGCCGACGCCGCCGAGCGCGCCAGACTGCTGTCCGAAACCGCGCCGGTACTGTGGGGCGACATGCCCACCCTGCCGCTGTACCGGCAGCAGCGCACGCTGCTGACCTCGAAGAAGATGTACGCGGTGAGCAAGAATCCGACCCGGTGGGGCGCGGGCTGGAACATGGACCGATGGGCCCTGATCCAGTGAGGCTGCGATGACGAACGCCGCCGGGCGGGCGCCGGTGGCCGAGTTGATCGCGTCGCTGACGCGCAAGGTGGCCGATTTCCCCAAGCCGGGGATCCAGTTCAAGGACCTCACCCCGGTGTTCGCCGACGCGACGGCGATGACGGCGATCACCGGCGCGCTGGCCGACATCGCGTCCGGCGCCGATCTGGTGGCCGGCATCGAGGCCCGCGGCTTCCTGCTGGCCGCGGCCGTCGCCGACCGGCTGCAGACCGGCGTGCTGGCCATTCGCAAGGCCGGGAAACTGCCGCCGCCTGTACACGCCGAGACCTACGAGCTGGAGTACGGCGCCGCGACGCTGGAGATCCCCGCCGACGGCCTGGACCTGCGCGGCCGCAGCGTCACGATCGTCGACGACGTCCTGGCCACCGGGGGCACCCTGGCCGCCGCGGTCCGGCTGCTCGAGCGCGCCGGGGCCCGCGTGACGACGGCGGCGGTGGTGTTCGAACTGAGCGGGTTGTGCGGCCGGGAAGCGGTCGCGCCGTTGGCGGTACACAGCTTGACTTGCGAGTAGCGCTCTCGCATTGGAGATATCCTCGAATTCGGAGGTGACCAACGTGGCGGAGGAAAACAGCGCGGCGCAAGCGCTCGACGCGCCCACTAAAGCCCCGGAGTCGCCGGCCATCACGCAGCCGATGGAGATTCCGGAGCCGCCGACGGAATCCCTGAAAACGTCGAGCAGCGCGTCGCGGCGGGTGCGGGCCAGGCTGGCGCGACGGATGACCGCCCAGCGCAGCACGCTCAACCCGGTGCTCGAACCGCTGGTGGCGGTGCACCGGGAGATCTACCCGAAGGCCAACGTGTCGCTGCTGCAGCGCGCCTTCGAGGTCGCCGACCAGCGCCACGCCACCCAGTTACGCCATTCCGGCGATCCCTACATCACCCACCCGCTGGCCGTGGCCACCATTCTGGCCGAATTGGGCATGGACACCACCACTTTGGTGGCCGCGCTGTTGCACGACACCGTCGAGGACACCGGATACACCCTGGACGCGTTGAGCGAGGAATTCGGTGAAGAGGTGGGCCATCTCGTCGATGGCGTGACGAAACTGGACCGGGTGGTGCTGGGCAGCGCCGCCGAGGGCGAGACGATCCGCAAAATGATCACCGCGATGGCGCGCGATCCCCGTGTGCTGGTGATCAAGGTGGCCGACCGGCTGCACAACATGCGCACCATGCGTTTCCTGCCGCCGGAGAAGCAGGCGCGCAAAGCGCGCGAGACGCTGGAAGTCATTGCGCCCCTTGCGCATCGGCTGGGTATGGCCAGTGTCAAATGGGAGCTGGAAGACCTGTCGTTCGCGATCCTGCACCCCAAGAAGTACGAGGAGATCGTTCGGCTGGTCGCCGGGCGCGCGCCCTCGCGCGACACCTACCTGGCCAAGGTCCGCGCCGAGATCGTCAACACCCTGGGCGCCTCGAAGATCAAGGCGACGGTGGAGGGCCGCCCCAAGCACTACTGGTCGATCTACCAGAAGATGATCGTCAAGGGCCGCGACTTCGACGACATCCACGACCTGGTCGGCATCCGCATCCTGTGCGACGAGATCCGGGACTGCTATGCCGCCGTCGGCGTGGTGCACTCGCTGTGGCAGCCGATGGCGGGGCGGTTCAAGGATTACATCGCCCAGCCGAGATACGGTGTGTACCAGTCGTTGCACACCACCGTCGTGGGGCCGGAAGGCAAGCCGCTGGAGGTGCAGATCCGCACCCGCGACATGCACCGCACCGCCGAATACGGCATCGCCGCGCACTGGCGCTACAAGGAAGCCAAGGGGCGCAACGGCGTTCCGCATCCGCACGCGGCCGCCGAGATCGACGACATGGCCTGGATGCGCCAGCTGCTCGACTGGCAACGGGAGGCCGCGGACCCGGGCGAGTTCCTCGAGTCGTTGCGTTATGACCTTGCGGTACAGGAGATCTTCGTGTTCACCCCGAAGGGGGACGTGATCACCCTGCCCAACGGTTCCACGCCGGTGGACTTCGCCTACGCGGTGCACACCGAGGTCGGCCACCGCTGCATTGGCGCCCGCGTCAACGGGCGGCTGGTGGCGCTGGAGCGCAAGCTGGAAAACGGCGAAGTCGTCGAGGTTTTCACCTCCAAGGCGGCCAACGCCGGGCCGTCGCGGGACTGGCAGCAGTTCGTGGTCTCGCCGCGCGCCAAGGCCAAGATCCGGCAGTGGTTCGCCAAGGAGCGCCGCGAGGAGGCGCTCGAGTCCGGCAAGGACGCCATGGCCCGCGAGGTCCGCCGCGGTGGACTTCCGTTGCAGCGCTTGGTCAATGGCGAGACGCTGGCGGCCGTGGCGCGCGAGCTGCACTACACCGACGTGTCCGCGCTCTACACGGCGATCGGTGAGGGGCACGTGTCGGCCCGCCACGTCGTGCAGCGGCTGCTGGCCGAACTCGGCGGCATCGACCAGGCCGAGGAGGACCTCGCCGAACGCTCCACGCCGACAACGATGTTGCGCCGCCCGCGCAGCAGCGACGACGTCGGCGTCTCGGTGCCCGGCGCCCCGGGCGTGCTGACCAAGCTGGCGAAGTGCTGCACGCCGGTGCCCGGCGACCAGATCATGGGCTTCGTCACCCGTGGCGGTGGGGTGAGCGTGCACCGCACGGACTGCACCAACGCCGCCTCGCTGCAGCAGCAGTCCGAGCGCATCATCGAGGTGCATTGGGCGCCGTCGCCGTCGTCGGTGTTCCTGGTGGCGATCCAAGTCGAGGCGCTCGACCGGCACCGGCTGCTGTCGGACGTCACCCGGGTGCTGGCCGACGAGAAGGTCAACATCCTGTCCGCATCCGTCACCACCTCCGGTGATCGAGTTGCGATCAGTCGCTTCACCTTTGAGATGGGTGACCCCAAGCATCTCGGCCACCTGCTCAACGTCGTACGCAACGTCGAAGGCGTGTACGACGTCTACCGCGTGACGTCGGCGGCCTGAGCCCTAGCCCAGCCGCACCGAGGTGATCTTCACCGGGTCGGTGGGCGCGCCGCTCTGCCGATTGCCGGCGATGCCGGCCCGGGCGATCTTGTCCAGGGTCGCCAGCCCCGCCTGGTCGATGGTGCCCAGCACCGTGCTCTGCGGTTCCATCTCGGAATCCTTGAAGATCAAGGCGAATTGGCTGCCGTTGGTGTTGGGCCCCTCGGTGGCCATCACGATGGTGCCGCGCGGATACACCACCGTCGCGCGCAGCGCGGGGTCGTCGGGCTTGTATTGGTCGGCCGGGTACTCGTCGGCGAATTCGTAACCGGGGCCGCCGGATCCGTCCACCTCGGGTCCGCCGCACAACAGCGATCCGCCATCGGGCGAGCTGATCAGCCGGGCGCACTGGGTGTTGTCGAAGAACTGCTGCTTGACCAGGCTGATGAAGCTGTTCACCGCGCATGGGGACTCGGAATTGGCGAGCTGGATGGCGATGTTACCGAAGTTGGTGGAGATGACGGCACCGATCTGCGGGGGAGTGGTGGACACCGGGCCCGGCGGGGGCGGATTCACCGGCCGGCTGACCGGATCCGGCACCGACCGGTATTGGCAGTTGGCGCCCAGGTCGGGCGGTGGTGCGAACGCCGGCAGCGGCGGCACCGTCGCCGACGCCGGGCCGGCGGAACCGGGGTTGGAGCCGGTCCGGCCGGGCGCGCGGGCCCGGGTCTGGGTGGTGGATGCCGCGCTGTCCGTGGAGCCGTGGCTTTGCGTCACCAAGGCGAAGACCAACGCCGCCACCGCGGCCAGCGCCAGGGCCGACGCGCCGACGATGCCCACCAGCAGACGCCTGGAATGCGTTGGGCGGCTGGGTTGCATCCGCGGATCCGGTTCGCTGTGCGGCGGTGCCGGCGGGGCGGTCCCGACCGGTCCCGTTGCCGGGTTCGGCAGCGCGGCCCGGGCGGCCTCGGCGAGCTCCATCGCCGTCTGATACCGCTGCTCGGGATCCTTGACCATGCCGCGGGCGACGACCGCGTCGAAGGACGCGGGCACCTCGGGTGCGACCGCGGACGGTCGCGGCGGCGGCGCGTTGAGGTGCGCGTTGAGCTGTTCCTCGAGGCTGTCGCCCGCGAACGGGCGCTTCCCGGTCAGGCACTCGTGCAAGACACAGGCCAGCGAGTAGACGTCGGCGCGATGATCGGTTGTGCCTTTGAAGCGCTCGGGCGCCATGTAGGCGACGGTGCCCATCGTGGCGCCGGTCTGCGTGAGCTGAGTGTCGGCCTCCGCGCGGGCAAGACCGAAGTCGATCAGGTAGACGAAGTTGCGTGCGGTGGTGATCAAGATATTCATCGGCTTGATGTCGCGATGGATCAAGCCCGCCTGTCGCGCGCTATCCAGCGCTGCCGCAACCTGTTCGATCACCGCGACCGTCTGCTCCGGGCTGAGGCGGCCGCCGTTCTCGGCGATGTAGTGCGACAGGTCGCGACCCTCGATCAGCCGCATGTCGACGTAGAGCCGGCCGTCGATCTCGCCGTAACCGTGAATCGGGACCACGTGCGGGTCGGTGAGGCCGGCCGCTATGCGGGCCTCGCGGCGGAAGCGGTGCTGGAAGTCCTGATCCTCTGCCAGATGCGGCGGGAGCACTTTGAGCGCCACCACCCGATCCGTGGTCGCGTCGTAGGCGCGGTAGACGCGGCCCATGCCGCCCCGGCCCAACAAGTCCAGTATTCGGTAATGGCCGAATGTCTCCGGATCCAGATTCACCCAACGACCATAAGCCGTCGACGGTGTACGTCGGGCGAATCCCGCCGATCAGAGGCAGTTTCGCGCCCGGCGCACGCGCCGCGCTTGCGCCCGGCGCTAGTCGACGGCGCCGACCCGCGGCGCCCGGCGCACGCGCCGCGCTTGCGATCGAGGCTAGTCGAGCAGCACCGAGGTGATGGTCACCTCGGTCGCGGGTGCGCCGTCTTCACCGCCGCCGGCCACGCCGGCCTTGGCGATCTTGTCCAGGGTGGCCAGCCCGTCGGGCTGGATGGTGCCGAACACGGTGTACTGCGGCGGCAGCTGGGAGTCCTTGTACACCAGGAAGAATTGGCTGCCATTGGTGCCGGGCCCGGCGTTGGCCATGGCCAGCGTGCCGCGCGGATAGAGGACCGGCTCCTGCGCCTTCGGGTCGTTGGGCGGGTACTGGTCGGTCGGGTATTCGTTGGCGAATTGATAGCCCGGACCGCCGGTGCCCTCGCCCTTGGGATCGCCGCACTGCAGAACGCCCAGGCCCGGCGAGGTGGTCAGCCGGTGGCATTTGGTGTTGTCGAAGTATTTCTGTCCGATCAGGCTCGCGAAACTGTTGACGGTGCACGGTGATTCGTTGTTCGCCAGCATCAGGCCGATGTGGCCCTGGTTCGTCACCATGCTGGCGCTCACCTGGGCGGGATCGGTGGGCACCTTGCCGGTCCGCGGCGGCTTGACCCCCTGCTTGGCGGCCGGCTCGGGCGAGGCCGGGTACTGGCAGTTGGCGCCGACGGAGTCCGACGGCTTGAACGCCGGCAGCGGCGCCGCGCTCGGCGTCGGCCCCGCGGGCGTCGTGGACTCCGCCGCGCCGCTGCTGCTGGTCGTCGTCGACGCCGCGGTGTTGCTCTTGTGGTCGTGCTTGGTGTTGACGATCGTGATCACCACCGCCGCGACCACGGCCACCGCGACGATCGAGGCGGCCGCGATCAGCACGATCCGGCGCGTCTTGGCTTGCTTCGCGCGCCGCTCCAGCTGCCGTTCGAGCTTGCGTTTGGCGTTGGCGCGTCGCTGTTCGTTGGTCGGCACGGCCGCTATGCCTCCATGCTGGTGAAGTCGGAGTCCCTGGAACGGGTGAGGTGCCAGCTCAGGCTAATGTGGGCGCCGCGACTGGTGTCAAGTGGGGCCCGTGGGAAACTGGGAAGCGTGTTGATCACCGGATTCCCCGCCGGCATGTTGCAGTGCAACTGCTACGTGCTCGCCGAACGGCCGGGGACGGACGCCGTCATCGTGGATCCGGGGCAACGGGCGATGGGCGCGCTGCGCAGCATCCTGGACAAGAACCGGCTGACGCCTGCCGCGGTGTTGCTGACGCACGGGCACATCGACCACATGTGGTCGGCGCAGAAGGTGTCCGACACCTACGGTTGCCCGACCTACATCCATCCCGAGGACCGGTTCATGCTCACCGACCCGATCTACGGCCTCGGCCCCCGGCTGGCGCAGATGGTCGCGGGCGCCTTCTGGCGGGAGCCCAAGCAGGTCGTCGAGCTGGACCGCGACGGCGACAAGCTGGACCTGGGCAGCGTGACCGTCAACGTCGACCACACGCCCGGCCACACCCGGGGGTCGGTGATCTTCCGGGTCGCCGGGGGCACGAAGGACGGGAAAGACCTGGTCTTCACCGGTGACACGCTGTTTGAGCGCGCGGTGGGGCGCACCGACCTGTTCGGCGGCAGCGGGCGCGACCTGCTGACGTCGATCGTCGACAAACTTCTGGTGCTCGACGACGACACCGTGGTGCTGCCCGGGCACGGCAACTCCACCACCATCGGCGCCGAGCGTCGCCTCAACCCGTTCCTCGAAGGCCTGTAGCCCGTGCCGGAATTCTCAGCGTTCTCCGCACCCAAAGGGGTACCGGACTACGTCCCGCCGGACTCGGCGCAGTTCGTCGCGGTGCGCGACGGCCTGCTGGGCGCGGCCCGCCGGGCCGGCTACGGCGACATCGAGCTGCCCATATTCGAGGACACCGCGCTGTTCGCCCGCGGCGTCGGCGAATCCACCGACGTGGTGTCCAAGGAGATGTACACGTTCGCCGACCGCGGGGACCGTTCGGTGACGCTGCGCCCCGAGGGCACCGCAGGGGTGGTGCGCGCCGTCATCGAACACGGGCTCGACCGCGGCGCGCTGCCGGTCAAACTCTGTTATGCGGGCCCGTTTTTCCGCTACGAACGCCCGCAGGCCGGCCGCTATCGCCAGCTGCAGCAGGTCGGGGTGGAGGCGATCGGCGTCGACGACCCCGCCCTGGACGCCGAGGTGATCGCGATTGCCGACGCCGGTTTCCGTTCGCTGGGGCTTGATGGATTCCGCCTGGAGATCACATCGCTGGGCGATGACAGCTGCCGTCCGCAGTACCGGGAACTGTTGCAGGAGTTCCTCTTTGGGCTCGACCTGGACGAGGACACCCGGCGCCGCGCGCAGATCAATCCGCTGCGGGTGCTCGACGACAAGCGGCCGGAGGTGCGCACCATGACGGCCGATGCGCCGGTGCTGCTCGATCACCTGTCCGACGCGGCCAAGCAGCACTTCGACACCGTGCTGGCGCATCTGGACGCGATGGGGGTGCCCTACGTCATCAACCCGCGCATGGTCCGCGGGCTGGACTACTACACCAAGACCACCTTCGAGTTCGTGCACGACGGCCTGGGCGCGCAGTCCGGGATCGGCGGCGGCGGCCGCTACGACGGCCTGATGCGCCAGCTGGGCGGACAAGACCTGTCCGGCATCGGGTTTGGGCTCGGCGTGGACCGCACGCTGCTGGCGCTGCGCGCCGAGGGCAAGAGCGCCGGGGAGGCCGCGCGCTGCGAGGTGTTCGGGGTGCCGCTGAGCGAGCAGGCCAAGTTGCGCCTGGCGGTGCTGGCCGCACAGCTGCGTGGCGGCGGTGTGCGCGTCGACATGGCCTACGGCGACCGTGGACTCAAGGGTGCGATGCGCGCGGCCGACCGCTCCGGTGCCCGTTTCGCGCTGGTCCTCGGTGACCGCGATCTCGAGTCCGGCACGGTCGGGCTGAAGGACCTCGGGACTGGGGAGCAGGTCCCCGTCGCGCTGGATTCCGTCGTCGCCGAGGTGCTCGGGCGGCTCGGAAGCTGAGGGGTTCCTGTCGGACCCCCGTGCCATACTCGAACCTATGTTCGAACGGTCGGGTCTTCGATCGCCGCCGGAGGTGATCGCCTATTTCGACGAGCTCATGGAGCGCCATCACCCGTCGGCGACGCCGGTGTCGGCGGGGCTGCTGGGGCGGGTCGGTGCGGCGGCGCGGGCGGAGAACCGGGCGGCGGCCGAGCAGTTGGTGGCCATCGGTGAGCTGTTCGGGTACCGGCTGTCGCGGTGCTCGGAGACCGAGGCGTGGGCGGTGGACACCGAGGCGGCGGTGAGTGCGGAGGTGGCCGCCGAGTTGCGCATCGGCCAGGGTCTGGCCGCGAGCAAGGTGCGCTATGCGCGGGCGATGCGGGAGCGGCTGCCCAGGGTAGGTGCGGTGTTCGCGGCCGGTGACATCGACTTGCGGATGTTTCAAACGATCGTGTTCCGCACCGATTTGATCACCGACCCCGACGTGCTGGGTGTGGTGGACGCGCAGTTGGCCGCCAACGTGGCGCGGTGGCCGTCGATGACGCGCGGCCGGTTGGCCGCGCAGGTGGACAAGATCGTGGCGCGCGCCGACGCGGACGCGGTGCGACGCCGCACGCAGGGCGCGGCTGGGCGGGAAGTCTGGGTCGCCGACATGGACGACGGGTTGGCACACATTGAGGGCACCGTGTTCGGCGCCGACGCGCATGCGCTGGATCAGCGCCTGAATGCGTTGGCGGCCACGGTGTGTGAGCATGATCCGCGCACGCGGGAGCAGCGCCGCGCTGATGCGGTGGGGGCATTGGCGGCCGGGGCGGATCGGTTGGCGTGTCGGTGTGGGCGGCCCGATTGCGCGGCCGGCACACGGCCCGCGGGGCCGGTGGTGATTCATGTGATCGCCGAGCGGGCCAGCCTGGATGGCACCGGGGCGGAGCCGGCCTACGAGCTGGGCGCCGAGGGCATGATCTCACCGGAGTTGCTCGCCGAGCTCGCCGGCTCGGCGGCGCTGGTGCCGCTCGTTCATCCCGGTGATGCGCCGCCGGAGCCGGGCTATGTGCCGTCTCGGGCGCTGGCCGACTTCGTGCGCTGCCGGGACTTGACGTGTCGTTGGCCGGGCTGTGACCAGCCCGCGGTGAACTGCGATGTGGACCATACGGTCGCGTTCGCCGACGGCGGCCCGACGCACGCGTCAAACCTCAAATGTTATTGCCGCACACATCATTTGGTGAAGACGTTCTGGGGTTGGCAGGAAAAGCAGCTGCCCGACGGCACCTTGATCCTGACGTCCCCGTCGGGCCAGACGTATGTCACCACCCCGGGCAGCGCCCTGCTGTTCCCGAGCCTGTGCCGGGGTATCGGCGCGATCCCGGCCACCGAAGCCGACGTCGCGCCCGAGCGCTGCGGCGACCGCACGGCGATGATGCCCAGACGCCGCCGCACCCGCGCCCAAAACCGCGCCGCGCGCATCGCGGCCGAACGCCGGCGCAATCGAATGGCGCGGCAGGTCGAAAAGCCTTCGTGCACTGGGGGTTCCGAGCTGACCCACGCCGTCGGCGACGGGGAGCCACCGCCATTCTAGGCGTGCACACATGCGTCAGCGCGGCGCTTATTTCTTGCTGGGAATGATGATGACGACGATCAGCGTCAGGATCGAGAAGAACAGCCCAAGAATTCCCCAGCCCAGCGGATTGCGGCCCTTCATCATGGCGATGACCCCGCAGATTATTGCGGCGATAATGCTGCCGATGGCGACGAAAATTCCCTTGATGCCACGGAGGATAAAGCCGGCCGCGACCGGATCCGAACTTGCCAGAATCACCTGATGCAACATGACAGGTCCTTTCGTAAGGGGCCCTGGGGTAATACCCGCGCAAATGTCGCGCAAAACCGAAACTCGATTCACCCGCCGTGCGCGCTTTCGGCTTATCCGCGCGGATAACCGCGCCGCACCGTGCGGTCGAGAATTCCCAGCGTCGCGCGCAACGCGCCCTCGGACAGGATCGGGAAAATCCCGGCTTGCCGCCACTTCGGGTCGATGGTCGACCAGTCGTAGAACGAGGTGACGATCGTGGCCGCGCCGTCCTCGGTGGGGGTGAGCGCGTAGCCGTAGACGTGACCGATCGGCGGCTGGATCTGCCCGAGAACCGTCCAGGAGATCAGCCGATCCTGCTCGAATTCCTTGATGTCGACGGTGACATCGTATTTGCCCAGTTCCGGGAAATCGTTCAGCGATTCGCGGTCCATGTGAACGACGAACTGGTCACCGGCCGCGCGCACGGGATCGCCCTCGGCGTCTTGCAGCATCCCCGACGAGTCGATCGCCACATGGCCCTGCGGGTCGCACAGGACGGCGAAGATGGCCGACGCGGGTGCGGCAATGGTCCGGGAAGTCTCGATGCGTTCGGTCATGTTCCTCGCGGCCGGTCGAGGCCGGTGGTGTGGGCTAGCCCTGCTCGGGCGCGACGTCGGTGCCCGCGGGTGGCCGGGGCCCAGGCTTCCAACACCACCAGCTGCCGTCGCATTTCGGGGCCCTTCGAGTGGGATTTATCGCGCCGGATTGACCCGCAAATCAATGGATCGAGCAAATGTCTCCTCGGCATGGAAGAGCCGAGCATACATCGGCAAAAAGTGTGCCGGGGCGTCTTTCGACGGTTATTCGGTGCGCGCAGATCGGGGTTCGGATTACGCAACGCGGCGGCGTCGGGAACGGCACGCACACCGTCGCCACCGGGTGTTTCCCGTATTCGGTGCTGCCGCCGATTACGCCCGGCGCGACGTCACCACGTGGGGGCGGCGCTTGACTTCGTGCTCGAACTGATGTTCGAATAGAGGGTATGCGGTGGGCACATCAGGCCGTCGCGGTCAACGGGACACCGGTCGAGGACGGGGCGCTGCCGGGGCTGCAACGCATCGGCTTCCTGCGCAGCGTGCGCTCGCCGCAGTTCGACGGGATCACCTTCCATGAGGTGGTGTGCAAGTCCGCGCTCAACAAGGTGCCGAACGCGGCGGCGCTGCCGTTCCGCTACACCGTCAACGGCTACCGCGGCTGTTCGCACGCCTGCCGGTACTGTTTCGCCCGCCCCACGCACGAATACCTGGAGTTGGACTGCGGCAACGACTTTGACACCCAGGTCGTCGTCAAGACCAACGTGGTCGAGGTGCTGCGTCGCGAGCTGCGCCGGCCGTCCTGGCAGCGCGAGACGGTCGCCCTGGGCACCAACACCGACCCCTACCAGCGCGCGGAGGGGCGCTATGCGCTGATGCCGGGCATCATCGGGGCCCTGGCCGAATCCGGTACGCCCCTGTCGATTCTGACCAAGGGCACGCTGCTGCGGCGCGACCTGCCACTGATCGCGCAGGCGGCGGGGCAGGTTCCGGTCTCGGTGGCGGTGTCGCTGGCCGTCGGCGATCCAGAGCTGCACAAGGACGTCGAGCCCGGCACGCCCACGCCGCAGGCCCGGCTGGCCCTGATCGGCGCCATCCGGGCCGCCGGGCTGGAGTGTCATGTGATGGTCGCGCCGGTGCTGCCGCATCTCACCGATTCCGTCGAGCACCTCGACGGGTTGCTCGGCCAGATCGCGGCGGCCGGTGCCAGCAGCGTCACCGTCTTCGGTTTGCACCTGCGCAGCTCGACACGGGGATGGTTCATGGCGTGGCTGGCGCGCTCGCATCCCGAGTTGGTGGGTCGCTATCGCGAGCTGTACCGGCGCGGCGCCTACCTGCCCCAGGACTATCGCGAAGCGCTGCGCCGGCGGGTCGCCCCGTTGATCGCCAGGCATGGGCTGTCCGGCGACGCCCGGGCCGCCCCGGCCGCGCCGGCACCGGAAGCGATTCAGCCGACGTTGTTTTGAGCGTCGGGCTTACCCCCCGATGACCGGATGGGGCGGTTCAGCCCATTCTGCAGTGTTCACTGGCCCCTGTCGCCGCGCGGCTTGGTGAGCGTGAATTGGTCGATCACGGCGACTTCGCCGAACGGGCCCCGCAGCGCGTAGTGCGTCGCCTTGATCGAGGTGTTGCCGCCGGGTTGGCCCGGGTCGACCTCGAAAGCCGCGAAACCGTAAGGGTTGTCGCGATCGCGAAACGCCGACCACGGCGCGTCCTCGAGAACGTAGATGGGCGCTTTGCGGCGCAGCGCGGGATCGAACGCGCCCACGCCGGTCACCACTCGGCACCGCGGCTCGGGGAAGAACATCGCGTTGCTCGGGGCCGACGTGCCGCCGCCGCCGATGACCAGGTGGACGGTTCCCCGGGTGGCGTCGATCAGATCGTTTCGGGTGTCGACGGGTATCGGCGTGCGGGTGTCGGTGCCAAGCGCGCCGCGCAGCGGATGTGAGCGTTCGTAGTGGTGTTCGTGGCCGCACACCACCAGATCGACCTGGTACTGGTCGAACAGCGGCAGCCACTCCGCGCGGATGCCCAGGTCGGCGCCGTTGGTCTTGTCGGCGGTGGAGATCGCGGTCTGGTGCATGCACACCACGATCCAGTCGATGTCGGGATCGCGCCGTGCCGCCGCGAGTTCGCTTGCCAGCCAGCGCTTTTGCTCGCCACCGGAGTAGCCGTGCACGTAGAAGTTGCCGCCGTCCTGGAAGGCGACGTCGTCATTGCTCAGGCTGATCACCCGCACCGAACCGGCGGTGAACGAGTACCACATGCCGCGGGTTTCCGGGCTCGACCCGGAATCGGGCACCGCGAAGTAGGCCTGGTAGGCGCCGTAACCGATTGGCCCGTTACCCAATTCGTTCTCGTGGTTGCCCGCCGCCGGCATCCAGGGCCGGTAGCGCGCCGAGCGGGTGTTGTTCTCGAACCAGTTCGACCAGGTGCGTACCCGGTCTCGGGCCAGGTTGGCGTAGCACAGGTCGCCGTTGATCAGGTTGAACAGCGGGCCCATCCGTTCGATCGCCATGGTGGTGTCGGCGGCGGCCGGCGAACCGATGTTGTCCGTGGCATAGCTGCCGTCGGGCATCTTGGCCAGCGCAGGAGTGGACTGGTCGCCGAAGCTGGTGAACAGCAACGGTTTTCGGCCCACCGGCGCCGTGCGGACGGCGCCCTGCTCGGGTTCCGCGCCGTCGTGCAGCGCGGCGTATACGTAGTCGGTGTCCGGGGTGAGGCCGGTCAGCCGGGCGTGGTTGACGCGAACTTCGGTGCCCGACTTTGCGTCCCGGTAGGTGCGGGTTTCGGCGGCCACGGTGCGGCCGTAGCCGGATGTCGGTGTTCCGAGCAGCACGCGCGGATTGCGCACCGCGTCGGTGGTGTGCCAGGACACCACCACTTCGGTGCCGGCGTCCTTGCCGAATTGCAGGTGCAGCCCCCCGACCGGTGGTGCGCCATGGCGATCGGGCTGCAGCCAGGCCATCGGGCCTCGTGGGTGCGACCACAGCAGCGTGGCACCACCACCCAGGCCCACGCCGAGAGCGGCCGAGGCCGCCCCGGTCGTCAGCAACCGGCGGCGGGTCACCGGGTCTTCGCGCATGCTTGCTTCATACCGGAGCCGGGCAACCGCGGCACAGCTGCGGCCTAAACATCGAACCGCCGCTAACGAATCCGGTAGCGTTTTCGATATGACGAACGTGCAAAGGACAGCGAGCGCGATCTCAGCGACAATCCTGGCAGCGGCGGCGGGTGCGGTGCTCACGCCCGCGACCGGCTACGCGGATCCGGCCGGTCATCAGGTCACCTACACCGTGACCAGCCCCAACAACCTGACCGCCAACGTCTCCTACGTGAACGCCGACCCGCCCAGCCAGGCCGCTTTCACCGCGGACCCGTCCAAGTTCTCGACCAGCGTGCAGGCGCCGCTGAGCGCCGGATCGCCGGTCACCTACACCGCCACCCTGGCGAACCCGAACCAGTACGCGAGCATCACCGCCAGCGGCATGCTGCACTGGCCGGATTCCGGCAACGGCCCCGCCCAGTTCCACTGCGAGATCGCCGTGGACGGTCAGGTGGTCGCGCACGCCGACGCCACCACCACCGTCACCTGCCGCCCCAGCTAGTCAGCCGGCCGAAGGCGGACACCCGGTCTCATCGGTGCACCCGCAGCGCCAGGTAGTACTCGTGCTGACGGGTGCTGTCGACGGTGTAGCTCACCGCCGTCGCCAGGCCGTCGTGGTCGGACTCCAGCCAGCGCTCGGTGTGCTGGTGCTGAAACTCGCTCCAGGACGGCACGGTGAACCGCTCGAGGACCGCGTCGGGGTCTTCGATGCTGTGATACAGCCGCCAGCTGTGTCCACCGGTGCGCAGCCGCGATCGCCGCACGGCGCTCATCGCCGTGACGAATTCCTGAAGTTTGTCCGCGGCCACCCGATAGCGGATCGCCACCAGGACCGGGCCGTCGTTGGGGCACGGTTCGAAGACGACCACGGGCGACGGCCATGCCCGGGAGATGTCGCGGCTCAGCTTCCCGGTGGACGGCCGCAACGGCAGGACGGCGACGCTGAGGGCGGTGGCGCCCAGGAACGCGGCCGACACAACGAGCGCGAGATCGAGCCCAAACCGGGTGGCGATGGCGCCCCACAGGTACGAGCCGAAGGCCTGAGATCCGGTGAAAACCAGGAGATACACCGACAATCCGCGTGCCCGCACCCACTGCGGCAGATGGAGTTGTGCCGCGGCGTTCAGCGTCGTCAAAGTGATCAGCCAGGTCGTCCCGGACAGCACCAGAAGCGGCGCCGCCGCGGCGAACGGCAGCCACACCACGGCGAGCGGTGCAAGCGCGTAGGCGGCGGCCGAGATGGCCAACAGGGCGTTGGGGGGCACCTTCTGGCGCAGAGGTGCGGGAACCGCCACGGCGAGCACCGCGCCAAAACCTATGGCGCCCAAGGCCACACCGTATCCACCGGCGCCCAGGTGCCACCGGTCGGCCGCGGCCACCGGCAATAGCGCCAGCAGCGCCGAGGCGGGGAAGACGAAAAGCGCTGTGCGCAAGAGAATTCTGCGGAAGATGGGGCCGTTGGCCACGTACCGGAAGCCGGTGACGATGGCCTGGCTGAAGTGCTCCCGCTCGACGGGTGGGTCTTGCCTGGGGCGGCGCCACGCCGCCAGCGCGACGATGATCGCGGCGAAGGATATCGCGTTAATGGTGAAGACGGCTCCGGGACCGGTCGCCGCCAGCACCACGCCGCCGATCGCGGGCCCGACCACGCGGGCGATGTTGACCGAGACGCTGGCCAGCGTCGCCGCGGCCGGGATCTGCTCGCGCGTGACGACCTCGGGCTGAATGGCCTGCCAGGCCGGTGCCGTCAGGGCGGAGGCGAAGCCGACCGCCAACGTGAACAACAAGAGCGACGTGGCGGTAAGTGTGCCGAGGAACGTCAGCATGGCCAGGGCCAGCGTCACCAGGACCGCATACGACTGCAGGAAGATCAGCAGTCGCCGCCGGTCGAAGAGGTCTGCCAGCGCCCCGGCGAAGAATCCCAGCAGCAGCGTCGGGCCCAGACTCGCGGTTTGAACCAGGGCCACGATGACGGGACTGCTGTGGTCCTCGATCAGGAACCATTGCGCGGCGACGCTTTGCATCCACGTCCCGACGTTGGAGACGAACTGCGCGATGAACAACGCGCGGAACACGCGATTGCGCATCGGTGCCCAGGCGGACGCGTTCGGGTCGTCGGTAGGCCTATCCGACATGGGGGCAACGCCTTTCGCGTTGTGCGGGAGGAGCGGTGGGGTTAGCAGTCTAGGACACAAAGATGTCGCAGGTGCTGCGTGCGCTACCGGGCTCGGCGTGCGCAACGACGACGACCTGCGCGCGTTCGGCGCCGACCGCACGGATCTTGTGGCTGACCGACGCGTCGAAGTAGGCGCTGTCGCCCGGTCCCAGGGTGAACGTCTGGTCCCCGTAGTCGAGTTCGACCGTTCCGGCGTGCACGAACATGAATTCCTGACCGGCATGCTCGGGATGGGGATCGTCGGCCAGGTGCTCGGTGGGGTGAACCACGA